>NZ_LVCU01000096.1:0-6070 GCF_001647185.1 Rhodococcus sp. EPR-147 | reverse complement strand
GTGGTCGGAGTGGCGGTCGGACTCGCCCTGATCTACTCGATCGGTGGATATCTGGCCCGCGACGGCTTCGCCGATTCACCGTCCTTCGGCGGATTGCTGGTGGACTTCCCGCAACGACTGGTTCCCCCGGTCTACCTGCAATGGCTCGAACCTGCCCTGCTCCCGCAGAGCACGCCGACGACCCTGCTCTTCGAGTGGACCGGCGTGGTGTTCTGGGTGGTGGTCTGCGTGCTCGCTGCGAGTACCTTCCTCACCCCGGTGTACGGCACCGAGACCGACGCCGCCGAACGTGCGCGCGCTTTGCTGATGTCGAGCAGCGGGTCCGCTCTGTCGTGGATGACGACGTGGCGCGGCAACAAGTACTGGTTCGGTTCCGACGGTCGCAGCTACGTCGCCTACCGCGTCATCTCCGGCGTCGCACTGACCACCGGGGATCCCGTCGGTCCGCGGGAGTCCCTGCGGGACAACGTCGTCGAGTTCGCCGAGTTCGCGTCCGAGAACGGGTGGATCCCGTGCTTCTACTCCGTCACCCCCGACGTCCGCCGCATCACCGACTCTCTCGGTTGGGGAGGAATCCAGGTCGGTGAGGAAACGGTTCTGGACCTCGACGGCATTGCGTTCACCGGCAAGCGATTCCAGGACGTGCGGACTGCGCTGAACAGAGCGAAGAAAGCCGGCGTCGTCGCCGAGTGGATCCGCTTTCCTTCTGCCCCGCTGGCGATCACGGACCAGATCACTGCGATCTCGGAGGAATGGGTCGCGGACAAGGGTATGCCCGAGATGGGCTTCACTCTCGGCGGTCTCGAGGAGGTCGACGACGAGAACGTGCGGTGCCTGATCGCCGTCGACGAGAACCGGACCGTGCACGGCGTGACCTCGTGGATGCCGGTGTACGAGGACGGCGTCATCGTCGGATGGACGCTCGACTTCATGAGACGCAGATCCGAGGGCTTCCGGCCCACGATGGAATTCCTCATCGCATCGGCGGCCCTGCTGCTCGAACAGGAAGGCGCCCGATTCCTCAGCCTCTCGGGCGCACCCCTGGCCAAGGTCGACGAGAAGCAACCCGAACACGTCTCCAGCGCCGAGCAGTCCACGCTGTCGGGGCTGCTCGAGCGGTTGCTCGACGTCCTCGGACGCACCCTCGAACCCGTCTACGGATTCCGTTCCCTACTGGCGTTCAAGTCGAAGTTCCAGCCTCGCTACGAACCGATGCACATGACCTTCGCGGATCCGGCCGCTTTGCCCAGCATCGGAAATGCGATCGGCCGGGCGTATCTGCCCGACGTGTCGATCGGTCAGGGTGTCAAGCTGGTACGCACGATGATCGAGCGGTGAGAGCCCGCGCTACCGCTCGGTGGAAGCCCCTGCGGCGGCGCGACTCTCGGCCCGGACGGGTCCACCGACCGACCCGTACACGTGGCGGGTGCCGATCGGAACGATGAGCGGACGATCGGACATCGGGTCGTCTATCACGGCGGCTTCGAGGCCGAACACGTCGAGCAGCAGCTGCTCGGAGATGACGTCCTGTGGCCTGCCCGAGGTGACGATCCGGCCCTGCTTCATCACGATCAACCGGTCGCTGTACCTGATTGCCAGGTTCAGATCGTGCAGGACCATGACGATGGTGCGGCCGAGTTCGTCGTGCAGGCGGTCGACGAGATCCAGGACCTCGATGGAGTGCGCCAGATCGAGATAGGTGGTCGGCTCGTCGAGCAGCAGGATGTCGGTGCCCTGGGCCAGTGCCATCGAGATCCAGGCGCGTTGTCTTTGGCCACCGGACAATTCGTCGACGGGTCTGTCGGCGAGGTCGCTGATTCCGGTCAGTTCGAGTGCGTTCGCCACCTCTGCCTCGTCGTCCGAGCTCCACTGCCGGATCCACGATTGGTGGGGGTGACGACCGCGTGACACGAGATCTGCGACGGTCAGTCCTTCGGGAGCAGTGGGCGCCTGAGGCAGCATTCCGAGGGTGCGGGCCACCTCTTTGGTCTTCATCGACGAGATCGCCCGACCGTCGAGCATCACGCTGCCGGCCTTGGGCTTGAGCAGACGGCCGAGCGAACGCAACAGCGTCGACTTTCCGCAGCCGTTGGGTCCGATGACCGTGGTGATGACACCGGTGTGAATCTCGAGATCGAGGTGTTCGACGATGGTGCGGTCGACGTACCCGAGGCTCAGATCGTTCGCGATCAGACGCGAGGTGTGGCTGGTGGTCATACGGAGGCCTTTCGGTTACTGCGAACGAGTAGGTAGAGCAGGAACGGTCCACCGAGGGCCGAGGTGACGATGCCGACCGGGAGTTCCACCGGCAGAATCGTGCGCGCGATCAGATCGCTTGCCACGACCAGCAGTCCCCCGAGAAGTGCCGACGCGATGATCGGCGGGCCGGGCGTTCGCAGCACCCTCAGCGCTATTTGGGGAGCGGCGAGCGCCACGAATCCGATGGGTCCCGCGGCGGCGGTGGCGATCGCGGCGAGTGCGACGGCCGCGAGCAGCATCATGGCCTGACTGTGTTGCAGACGAACCCCGAGCGATCGTGCGTTGTCGTCGCCGAGTCTCAGGGCACCCAGCGTGAACGTCGCGACGACGGTGCCGCCGCCGACGAGGACGACCGCGATGGCCACCGGCCAGACCGCGGACCAGTCCGCTCCGTTGAGTGACCCGTTGAGCCAGACCTGAGCACGGGAGACGTCGTTGATGTCGGCGCTGATCAGCAGCCAGCCGATCACCGCGGTGAGCATGGCGTTGACGGCGATGCCGACCAGAATGAGGCGGAATCCGTCGACGCCCTTGCGCCAGGCGAGGGTGTAGATCGCGATGGCGGTGAGCAGCCCGCCGATCAATGCCGCCAGAGGAAGACCGAGGGTGGCGAGCAGCCCGCTGAAGCTGCTGCCACCGCCGAGCACGATCAACGCGACGGCCGCGGCACTGGAACCGGCCGTGATGCCCAGGATGTCGGGGCTGGCGAGGGCGTTGCGGGAGATCGACTGCGTGATCGCGCCGGATATACCGAGAGCGGCCCCGACCAGGAGCCCGGTCAGTGATCGGGGCAGCCGCAGGTCCATCACGATGAATCGTTCGATCCTCGAACCGCCGCCGAGCAGAACGTCGAGGACCTGCACGATCGACAGCGGGAAGTCGCCTCGGCCGATGTTCACGCACATGACCAGCACCAGCGCCGCAGCCAGTAGGACGGTCGTCAGGACCATCAGTGGCCGTCGAACCATCGAGATCGGACCGAGGCGGAACGCAGGCCGGGTGCGAACGCCGCCTTCGCCGGGCGTCGGTGTGGGGGACTGCAGGTCGGCGGTCACAGGCCGACCAACTTCCGGCGTCGGACGAGAGCGATGAAGAACGGCGCTCCGATCAGTGCCAGAACGATGCCCACCTGAAGCTCGCCCGGGCGCACCACGACCCGGCCGATGACGTCGGCGATCATGAGCATCACTCCGCCCATGAGGCCTGCGTACGGGACGAGCCAGCGGTAGTCGGGTCCGGTCACCGCGCGGGCGATGTGCGGGACGACGAGGCCGACGAACGCGATGGGCCCGCATGCTGCGGTCGCTGCACCGGTGAGCAGCGTGATGGCGAGGATGCCGACGGTTCGGGTGATCGCGATGTTGGTCCCGAGCGATCGTGCGACGTCCTCGCCGAGGCTCATGACGTTCAGGCCGGGGGTGCTCGCCAGTGCGATGAGGACGCCGATCACCAGGAACGGCAGGACCTGCCACAGTACGTCGAGGCCGCGTCCGGCAACGGATCCGACCACCCAGAAGCGGTAGCCGTCCAAGCTGGTCTGATCGAGCAACACGACGGCGTTGGTCATCGCCGAGAGAAAGAATGCGACGCCGGCTCCGGCCAGGGCGAGATTGACCGGGCTCGATCTGCCCGACCCGATCGACGACAGTCCGAAGACGACGATGCTCGCCACCGCCGAACCGGCGAACGCGAACCACAGGTACTGACTCGGCGAGGTGAACCGAAACAGATAGATGGCCATGACGACGAAGAACGCCGCCCCGGAATTGAGGCCGAGCAGGCTGGCGTCTGCCAACGGGTTACGGGTGTGCCCCTGGATGAGAGCGCCTGCGATGCCCAGTGCGATGCCGACGACCAGTGCGAGCACCGTGCGTGGGATCCGCAACGTGCGCACGATGATGTCGGTGTCGGTGCCCGTCGAATTCAGCAGCGCATGGGCGATTTCGGCGAACGTCAGTGGCCGCGCGCCGATGGCGATGCTGGCGAGGATGCCCGCCACGAGCGCGACGACCAGGACTGCCAGGCCGAGCAACCTGCGCCTTCGGATCGCGGCGACCGAGCCGTCCTTGGGAACGGGCTCGAATCCTTCTGCTGCCGCGGTCTTGTCGCGGACCACTTCCGACGACGACGTGTCGATCCCGAACTGACGACGCAGAGCCCGGCGTGCGCCGATGGGGCCGTGGGTCGAGGTGTCTCGCAGCGTGAGCCCCAGCCAGCGCTTGCCGGTGCTCTGGCCTTCGTTGCCGTCGCGGTATCCGCGGTTCCAGACGAACAGAGCCGCCGCGACGCACACCGCGATGGTGCCGAACACGAATCGGTCCGCCTGGCCGCCACCGTTGTCGTCACGAAGCGCGTCGACGATCGACCAGCCGACGAACAGGGGGATCAGCACGATCAGTGCGTCGATCGCGGCTGCAGCGAGGCGAGAGCTACGCGGCGGCGGCCCGGTGGGCACGTCCTCGGTCCCGTACGGCTCGTCGGAAGACCGGCGTGCGCCGTGGGGGCCGAGTAGCGGAGCTGTTGTCACAGTGCTCGTGACTCCTCGCTGTTTCGAAGGGACACGGTTTAGGTTACGGAACCCTTCCTCGGCGCGTGAGGTGAGGTAAGGGTAGCGGTGCCTGACCGCTTTATGATCTGGTTAGGCTAACCTACTTTGAGTGGGTAGGGGTGTGACGCGTGCACCCGCCGGGAAACTGAGGAGCGATCAGGTGTCAGTTGCAGCAGCGTCGTATACGGGTTGGGCCGATGTGCATCGATTCTCGAGTCGATCCGGCGGGGCGGCGCTGTTGGCCGACTCGTGTGCGACCCTGCGTGCACTCAACCCCGATTACCCGCGGATGTACGCGGTGGCAGCGATGGCGAACGAGGGCAAGCGCCGTTGGTGGCAGTTGGCGGTGGGTCTCGACGACGGTCGCGTCGAGCAGATGTACCGACGATCGCTCGAGGATCTCGATGTTCCCGAAGCTGCGGCAGTGCAGGTCGCTACGGCTCTGATCCATGCCGTCGTCGGGCGCGTGGCCGCGCTGCTGGTGTTGGAGGCGCGAGCCTGGGATCCGGGCATCGACAATCTGTGGATCCACATGGACAGTGACGGCGGGATCGATTGGGCAGGAGTGACATCGCCGATCCTGCGCGTGCTAGCCGAGGATCCCGCCGCGGGTGAGCCCGGCACGGTCACACTTCCGTGCGAGCAGGCTCTGTTGGTCTGGACTGCACATCGATGCACGACGTCGCTCGGCGCGGTGTTCCGCGCGATCGCCGACCGCGCACCGCTGGATGCGCGTGTCTTCTGGGCTCTGGTCGGCGACGCAATACTGGGGGCCTCGACGTATGTACCGATTCTGGCTGGGGCGAGCGCATCGGCAGGTGCGCGCCGGGGTCAGATGCTGCTCGACGCCATGGTCGCGGCCGGGGCACCCGTGCGGTCACGCGTCGGCGTTCCTGGCCGCGCGAGACTGCGGGCATCGTGAAGGCCTTGCGCCGTAACTAAGGTTTGCCTATGCTGACTTCGTACCAACGGACCGCGCCGGAGTCCTGAGGGCTGCAGTGACTCCCGGTCCTTGCCACGGTGGGCCTCTCGTTCTTCGCGAACGAGAGGCCCACCGATTTTTGTGGGTCCATCGTCGTGTATCTCTGAACGGGAGCCGACTGCCGAGTCGGCCACCCTCTCGACGCAACCGGAAGGCACAGCAATGACGGACTCGAACGGCACCACGGGGGCGACCTCCTTCGACACCATGACGCCGGAACAGCTCACCGAATTGTGTGCACGGGGATTCGACGGGGTCGTGGGCCTGCGGTACCTCGAGGT
>NZ_LVCU01000095.1:0-2540 GCF_001647185.1 Rhodococcus sp. EPR-147 | reverse complement strand
CGGTGGTCGAGTCGGTGGCGAGTATCGGCGGATCGGCCTGGTTCGGCTCCCGGGGGCACGTGGTCGGAACCAACAACAACACCGACTTCCTGCGCGCGACTCGATCGGGAACCCTGGCCGCGCACGGACATCCGATTCATCGGGGCCGCACCCAGCAGCTCTGGCAGGTCGACATGACGGACGAGAGTGGACGCCTGGTTGCTCAAGGCAAGGTCCGGCTGGCGAATATCGAAAACACGGCGCATCTGGGACAGTGATGCCCATGACGGGACACAGCGACAGCGCCGACTCTTCCATCCGGCCGGGCGCAACTTCACTGACTGCCGACGCCTTCGATCGCCTCGAATCACTGTTCGGTCCCATCGACGACGAACTCGCGCAGCATTATCCGGGTGACCGAGTCGGTGGCCAGCCCTCTCACACCGTCTACGTATCGGCCTCGGATGCGTCGGCGGCTGTGCCCGCCGAATGGGGTGCTGCCGCTCTGGCAATCCTGGACGCCCACCCCGAGGCGTTCGCCGGACTCGACACCCAGAACGCCTTACCTCTCGTACGCGACCGACTCGGAAGTGCGCCCATCCAGGACCTCAGATTCGATTTCGAGGACGGTTACGGATGGCGATCCGACGCCGTCGAGGACCGCCACGCGACCGCAGTCGGGGCAGCTCTGTCCACTTTGGCCGAAGATCCGGCCGGTCCGACGTGGCTCGGGATCCGTGCCAAAGGGCTTGCCGCACATGAGCGTCGGCGTGGGATTCGGACCCTCGAGCTGGTCCTGGACGGCGCCGGGGGAGTGCCCGACGGCTTCGTGTTCACCGTACCCAAGCTCCGTGCCGCCTCGCAGGTAGCCGCCGTGGTCGCCCTGTGCGAGGAACTCGAGCGTGCGCACGGCCTGCCCGAGCGCGCCCTTCGATTCGAGCTGCAGATCGAGAGCCCACAGGCGGTGATCGGGGCCGACGGAACGGCAACCCTCGCGAAGGCGATCACCAGGGCGGACGGCCGCTGTACCGCCCTGCACTACGGGACCTACGACTACAGCGCCGCCTGCGGAATCACCTCTGCGCAGCAGTCACTGGCCCATCCGGTGGCGGACCATGCGAAGAACGTCATGCTGGCGGCGGCGGCGCAAACCGGGGTATGGGTGTGCGACGGTTCGACTCAGGTGGTGCCGACGGGCGATTCCGCGCAGGTGGCAGCATCGGCGCGTCGACATTTCGAGCTGGTGACCAGATCCCTCGAGCGCGGCTTCTATCAGGGTTGGGACATGCATCCCGGCCACCTGGTGACGCGGTGGTCGGCGACATTCGGCTTCTTCCGTCAGGCCATGCCGGTCGCTGCTGCTCGGCTGGGCAGCTACCTCGACCGCCAGGGTGGTGAGGTGATGGACGAGCCGGCGACAGCGCAGGCGTTGGCAGGCGTTCTGGTGCGGGGCCTGGATTCGGGCGCGTTCGGCATCGCCGAGTTGCAGAACGTGGCTGCCGGCATCGACCGAAACGTGCTGCGGGGACTGCTCGATCGATCGGTGACCGTGCCGCTCGGATGAGATGCGTCGGCGCGCTCCGCTGCCGGCGGGTCGTAGGCGTGTCAGAATTGCCGGGCACCATCACCGATCGGGACGGAGAACTCCAATGCGGTTGTCTCCGCACGAGCAGGATCGACTGCTCGTCAGCTACGCGGCCGAGCTCGCTCGGCGTCGCCAGGCACGCGGCCTCAAACTCAATCACCCCGAGGCGATCGCGGTCATCACCGATCATCTCCTCGAGGGTGCCCGTGATGGCCGTTCGGTCGCAGACCTGATGTCCTCGGGTCGCGAGATTCTCGGTGCCGACGACGTGCTCGACGGGGTTCCCGAGTTGCTCCCCGAGGTCATGGTCGAGGCGACCTTCCCGGACGGCACGAAACTGATCACGGTGCACGAGCCGATCTCTCCGAAGCGGGGTGACGGTCACCTGATTCCTGGCGAGATCATCACCGTCGCAGGCGACATCGAGATCAACGACGGCGCCGAGGTGATCTCCATGGCCGTCGTCAATGCGGGAGATCGACCGGTACAGGTGGGCAGCCATGTGCATTTCCCGCAGTCGAACGCAGCTCTGCAGTTCGACCGCGAACGGGCGCACGGCTGCCGCCTCGACATCCCTGCGGGCACGGCGGTGCGTTTCGAGCCCGGCATAGAACAGACGATTCGGCTCGTGCCCCTCGGCGGCACGCGCGAGGTACACGGATTGAGCATGACACCTCCCGGAAAGTTGGACAGCTGATGGCGCGCATGAGTCGCAGTCGATACGCCCAGTTGTTCGGCCCCACCACGGGTGATCGAATCCGCTTGGCAGACACCGATCTTTTGATCGAGGTCACCGAGGACCGCAGTGGTGGACCCGGCAACGCCGGTGAGGAGGCCGTCTTCGGCGGCGGCAAGGTCATCCGGGAATCGATGGGTCAGTCCAGGGCAACCCGCGCCGACGGTGCTCCCGACACCGTGATCACCGGGGTCGTCGTCGTCGACTACTGGGGAATCATCAAGGCCGATCTCGGTATTC
>NZ_LVCU01000094.1:0-1074 GCF_001647185.1 Rhodococcus sp. EPR-147 | reverse complement strand
ACCGAGATCATCGGTGGCAACGGGAAGATCGTCACGGCAGGCGGCATCGACTGTCACGTCCACTTGATCTGCCCGCAGATCAAGGAGGAGGCTCTCGGCGGCGGCATCACCACCGTCATCGCCGGCGGTACCGGCCCTGCCGAAGGCAGCAAGGCCACCACCGTCACCCCGGGCGCCTGGCACCTGTCCCGGATGCTCGAGTCGCTGGACGACTGGCCGATGAACATCGTGCTCCTCGGGAAGGGCAACACTGTCAATCCCGACTCGATGTGGGAGCAATTGCGCGCCGGCGCATCGGGATTCAAACTGCACGAGGACTGGGGATCCACCCCGGCCGCCATCGACGCGTGCCTGCGAGTGTGCGAGGACGCCGGCGTTCAGGCGGCACTGCACTCGGACACCCTCAACGAGGCCGGATTCGTCGAGACCACCCTCGGTGCGATCAAGGGACGCGGAATCCACGCCTATCACACGGAGGGGGCGGGCGGCGGGCACGCACCCGACATCATCACCGTGGCGGCGCAGCCACACGTCCTCCCCAGCTCGACCAACCCGACGCGTCCGCACACCGTCAACACTTTGGACGAACATCTCGACATGCTGATGGTGTGCCACCACCTCAGTCCATCGATTCCGGAGGATCTGGCCTTCGCCGAGAGTCGAATTCGGCCGTCGACCATCGCGGCCGAGGATCTGCTGCACGACATGGGTGCGATCTCGATGATCGGCAGCGACGCTCAGGCGATGGGCCGTATAGGTGAGGTGGTTCTGCGCACCTGGCAGACGGCCCACGTGATGAAGTCTCGTCGCGGCTTTCTGGCCGGTGACAACGGAGCCGACAACAACCGAGTGATGCGCTACGTCGCGAAGTACACCATCTGCCCGGCCGTCGCACACGGCCTCGACGACGAGATCGGTTCGATCGAGCCGGGCAAACTCGCCGACCTGGTGCTGTGGGACCCGGCCTTCTTCGGGGTGCGTCCCCACATGGTCATCAAGGGCGGGATGATCGCCTGGGCTGCCATGGGCGATGCAAACGCGTCCATCCCGACCCCGCAACCCGAACTACCACGT
>NZ_LVCU01000093.1:0-1346 GCF_001647185.1 Rhodococcus sp. EPR-147 | reverse complement strand
GTCTGAACTGTGATCGTCGGTTGGTTCCGGTCAAGAACGTGCGCGGTGTCAGAAAGTCCGACATGGCACTCAACGATGCGCTGCCCGATATTCGGGTGGATCCCGACACGTTCACCGTGCGTATCGACGGGGACGTGTGGACGGAGCAGCCGGCAACCGAACTGCCGATGGCGCAGCGATACTTCCTCTTCTGATGCCCGATGCCCGACTACAGGTGACGACGCTGCTCTCGCTTGCAGATTCACGCCTGCCCACCGGTGGCCACGTGCACTCCGGTGGAGTGGAAGAAGCGATCGCCTCGGGCTTCGTCCGAGACATCGCGACGCTCGAGGCGTTTCTGCGACGCCGTATCCGAACCTCCGGGGCCACGACGGCGTCCATTGCCGCATCACTGGTGCACGGGTCGTCGAGCACGGACGAGGCCGATGCCGAGTCCGACGCCCGAACCCCGTCCCCGGCTGCCAGGTCTGCCTCCCGTGCTCAGGGCCGTGGACTGCTTCGGTTGGCCAAATCTGCCTGGCCGCATCATGATTGGGCGGCCATCGGCCGCAAGCCGCATCTGGCCGTTGCCGCCGGACACGTCGGACTCGCGGCGGGCCTGTCGGTTGCCGACACGGCCGCCGTCCAGGTGTACATCACCATGACCGGGTCGGCGATTGCCGCCCAGCGTCTGCTCGCGCTCGATCCTGCCGAGGTCGCGGCGTGCACCATTCGGTTGGGCGACTTCTGCGACGACGTGACCGCGGCGGTGTGCGAGTGCCTACCGGAGCTGATGGAGTTGTCGGATCCGTTGCTGGACATGTTCGCCGAAGCCCACGCCGTCCGCGATCGGCCGTTGTTCGTATCCTGAGTACGGATCCATTTTTTCTCTAGCGACAAGGAGTTCGACATGCCCCCGCACCTGATCGACGGTGAGCCCCACGACCACGGTTTGGATCGGCCCAAGCGCGCACGGGTGGCAGGTGACGCGCTGCGCGTCGGCATCGGTGGACCGGTCGGTTCCGGGAAGACGGCGTTGGTGGCGGCACTGTGCCGCGAACTGCGCGACGAACTTTCGCTCGCCGTGCTCACCAACGACATCTACACCACCGAGGATGCGGACTTCCTGCGTCGGCACGCCGTGTTGCCCGACGAGCGCATCACGGCGGTGCAGACCGGTGGCTGCCCACACACCGCGATCCGAGACGACATCACGGCCAATCTCGACGCCATCGACGATCTGATCGAGAACAACCCACCCCTGGATCTGATTCTCGTGGAATCCGGTGGCGACAATCTGACGGCGACGTTCTCGTCAGGTCTGATCGACGTACAGATATTCGTCGTCGACGTTGCCGGGGGAGACA
>NZ_LVCU01000092.1:0-10451 GCF_001647185.1 Rhodococcus sp. EPR-147 | reverse complement strand
TGGTCGTGGGGAGCTCGAGTCGCCACGCCAGCGAGTACGTGCCCTCGCCTGCGTCGATCTGCGCGGCGGTCCAGACGGCTCTCTGTGCGGGGGTGATTCGAGGTGCGTCGAGCATGGTCATCCGGGTCTCCTCGTCGTGGGTGCGTCTACTCGACATCTGTTCTGCCCGACCATGCCGACCAGAGACGCGCATATCGGCCGTCTGCTGTCACGAGATCGGCGTGGGTGCCGGATTCCACGACACGGCCGTGCTCGAGCACCACGACCGTGTCTGCTGCCACGGCCTGCGTCAGCCGGTGCGCCACGATCACCGTGGTCCGGCCCTCGGTCGCCGCCGATGCGGCTTCTTCGAGCAGGCGGGCTCCGCTACTGCCGGCCTCCGCGGTCGCTTCGTCGAGTATTGCGACCGGGGGATCGGACAGGATCAGTCTCGCCAGTGCGAGCTGCTGCCCTTGGGATGCACTGAGCGGATGCCCGTTCTCCCCGATGCGTGTGTCGAGGCCCTCCGGCAGAGCCCGGACCCAGTCGGCAGCTCGGACCCGATCGAGGGCGTCCCACAGAGCGGCGTCGTCGGCATCCGCGTCCGCGAGCCTCAGATCGTCGGCGAGAGGGCCGGCACTGATGTGGACGTCCTGCGAGAGGATCGAGATGTGCCTCCTGAGTCGGTCGGTACCGAGATCACGTAACGGGATGCCGCCCAACGTGACCGAGCCGCGGTCGGGCTCGAGGGACCCGGCTGCGAGAAGCGCGGCAGTCGTCTTTCCGGCACCGGTCGAGCCGACCACTGCCACCGTACTTCCGGCGGGAACGCTGAGCGAAATTCCGTGCAGAACGTCGCCCCCGGTGGAGTAGGCGTACGTGACGTCGGATAGTTCCAACGTCGCGTCGACAGGTTCGGCGTCGATCCCTGTCGTTCGAGTCGATGCCATGTCGACCACGCCGACGAGACGATCGAGGCTGGCACCGGCGGATTGGATATCGTCGAACAGGAACAGCACCGTACCGAGCGGGTTGAACAGTCGATGGAACATCAACGTTGCAGCGGTGACTGCGCCCAGAGTCACGAGATCGCCTCTGACCAATAAGAACCCAGTACTCAGGATGATGGTGAGACCCACCAGTTCCGCGCGGTTCTCCTTGCCGACGAAGCGAGTCAGCAGTGTGAACGTGGCGATGGAGAAGTCCCTGGCGCGTTCGGATTCCGTCTCCACGGACGCGACAGCAGTGTCTTCGCGGCGGTACGCGCGCACCGTGCGCGCGCCTTGGATGTTGCTGATCAGCGCCTGCGAACGATCGCCCATCGCGGCCCGTTCGGCAGCGTAGAGAGGGCCGCTGCGCGGCAGATACCACCGAAGAGCGGTGACGTACAACGGTAGTGCCAAGCTGCCGGCCAGCCCGAGACGCCAGTCGATGCCGTACATCGTCACGACGGACACCCCGATCAACAACACCGCGTTCACCACGGCAGGGAGTACGCCGTTGACGGCGCGGGTCACCTGGGACACGTCATCGCTGATGCGCGAGAGCACATCTCCGCGTCCCGCCCGTTCCACCGTGCGGGTGGGGAGGGCGAGAACTCGGGTCACCACCTGCTCGCGCAGCTGTGCCACCACGCCTTCGCCCAGTTTCGCCACGAGGTAAGCCATCAGTCCGGCGAACACCCCGTTGACGCCTGCGGCGATCATGACCAGAACCACCACCATCACGATCCGGCCCGGCGGCCCGCCCGCGACGACCTCGTCGACGAGGCGACCGAGAATCAGGATCGGTGCCAGAGCCGAGACGGCGGAGACGATGCCGACAAATGGAGTCAGGGCAACGAGCCCTGGCCTGGCCGCGAGTTGTCCGCGTAGCCACGACCACGATCGTCCGGCGGTTGCGACGGGCAGACGGGTGTCGTCGGTCATCGCAGCACCGCCTCCGCGTAGCCCTCGGCCCGTTCGAGGAGAACTGAATGGGGTGCGTCCGCCGCGATTCGGCCGTCACGTATCACCACTACCCGGTGAGCCACGGACAGCAATGCAGGACTGCTGGTCACGATGATCGTCGTTTTCGGGGTCCGTACGTTCGGCCCGTGACGAAGAGTCGCGATACCCCGAGCGATGGTGTGTTCGGTGACCGAATCGACTGCGGTGGTCGGTTCGTGCAGCACCAGTACGGGAGGCTCGGCGAACAGGGCCCGTGCCAGCGCGATGCGCTGTCGTTGTCCCCCGGACAGATTGGCACCCCTCTCGGTCAGCCGCTGTTCGAGACCGTCGGTATGACTGTCGACGATCTGGTCTGCACCCGAGGCGCGAAGCGCTCCGTCGAGCTGTCGGTCGGTGTATCCGCGTCCGGCGGTGATGTTGTTCTTCACCGTGTCGGCGAACAGGTCGGAGACGTGTGGTTCGACCACGATTGCTGCTCGGACCTGCGCGAGTTCGATGTCGCGGGTGGGCGTGCCTGCGATCAGAACATCGCCGCTGACGTCGGCAGCCGAAACCTGCCCGGACAGAACGGCCACGATCGACTCGGCGTCCTCGGACCCGTACGCCAGGATTCCGACTGTCTCCCCAGCCGCGATGTCGAGGTCGATCTTCTGCAATGACCGGTGCGTGACGCCGCGGAGTCCGAGATCGAGCCGCTTGCCGGTGATGTGCTGGTTGCCGTGGTGCAGAATTCGATCCGCTCCCAGTACCAGGGCGACGCGATCGGCCGACGCCCGCGCCCGGGCGATGATCGCCGGGGTGGAGGACAACACACCCAGTGGTTCGATGAGGAATTGCGCCAGACCGACGACGGCAATCAATTCTCCGACGGTGATGCGTCCGATGAGAGCGAAGTAGCCGGCTAGCCCCGCGACGGATGCAGCAACCACCGCGCTCACGCCGGTGGTGATCCCCGATTGCGTCGCCAGCGATCTCGCCGTGAGCAGTGCTGCACCGAGGGCTTTCGCGCTGGCTTGTCGATAGCGCGTCGCCGCTACAGTTTCCGCGCCGATACCTTCGATCGACCGATGCCCGCTGACGAGGTCGGTGGCCAGCGCAGTCGCCTCGGCGACCGTTCGCTGCTGCTCGGCTGCCCGCCTGGTCACCCGCGGTGCGACGAGCTGAAGCACGGCGACGAAGATCGGGGTGCCGATGAAGATGGCGAGTCCCAACGGCACGTCGATGACCATCAACGCAATGGCCGTGGCGACGACGGCGGTGGCAGCAGCCGCGATGCGCGGGAACAGATCCAGGAACCATGCCGACTGTTCGGCGTCGGTACTGGAAATGGTCAGTAGCTCACCACCCCGCAGGGTTGTGTCCAGGCCACGCGGATCGAGAATTCGACCGGTGACCTCCATTCGTATGCGGTGCGCCTCGTGCTGCAGAGCGACGTTGAGGAACCGCATACCGAACTGATAAGCCGTTGTCAGACAAAGAAACAACGCTGCAAGTCCGACGATCGAGAGGACGAACCAGGGGACGTCGCCCGAGGAAATCGCCGAGTCGATGATCCACCCCAACGCGATCGGAACTGCAGTCTCGGCAAGCTGGTGGATGCAGATGAGCAGTGTTCCGATGCTCACTCTGCGCTTGTTGCGCGTCAGTGTTCGACGGACGATTCGCCCGCCTGTCACCTCGTCCTTCATGCCGTGGGCGTGAGGTAGCCGCCGCCGGTCACGAAATAGTCGAGCGCATCGACATCGTCCCCACTTTCGGTGCGCACGCGATCTATGACGAGTCCGTGGTTGGTGCCGCGGTGGGCTTCGGGGCCGGACACGATCACCATTCCCGCGCCCTCCCTGATGAATATCCGACCGGGTGTTCCGCCGTAGATACCGTCCGAGACGTGAGCAGTGATGATTCGAAGCTTTCGGCCTTTGTGGAAGGTGTAGGCGTTGGGATAGGGATCGGACATCGCACGAACCAATCTGTCCAGGTCCTCGGCGGGCCAGGTCCAGTCGATGCAGCTGTCCGACTCGTGTCGTTTGTGGAAGAACGTTCGTTTCGTCAGGTCCTGCGGAGTCCATGTGGCCGTGCCGTTCTCGATACTCTCGAGTGCGTCCAGCAGCACCTCGGGGATCAAGTCGATCGTCGCCTCGACGAGATCGGTGGAGGTGTCCCTCGGTCCGATCGGAACCGCTCGTTGGGTGATGACATCGCCGGTGTCGAGTTCGCCGTCCATTCGGTGCGCCGTCAGTCCGGTCTCGGCGGCACCACTGATCAGCGCCCAGATCACCGGAGAGAATCCGGTGAAGGCGGGAAGCAATGAGTCGTGCAGGTTGACCGTGCCGTGCGGAGGCATCGCGAAAATCTCGGGAGGCAACCAGGTCCGCCAGTTGTTCGCAACGATGATGTCCGGTGCCCACAGCTGCAGACGTTCCTCCAAGGCTTTGTCGGGGCGCTTCGCCAAGTACACCTCGATGCCGTGATTGCGTGCGAGATCTTCGACGGAATCGGACCAAATGCTCTCGTACGCTTGCTCGCTGACCGGATGCGTCACTACCGCGACGACGTCGTGGCGTGAATCCACGAGCGTCTGCAACGTCTTGTGACCCCAAGTCTGGAAACCGAACAGCACTACCCGCATTGGCTCATCTCCATGTTTCTGCTCCGACGAAGTGGCACAGTGCCTCGCCTTGTACGTGGCCACCGGGGATTCACGTCGTACGCGATCGATCACCCCGGGCCGAGAGTTAGGCTAGCCTACCATCAACTGCAGAGTCAGGTGGGTGGGCGAAGTGGCCCCGAACTGCAGAGCCGTCGACGAAAAAGCCCAGCTGGGACGAGGTGTGACGACGGTTCGATCGAATCTTCCGGCGGTGCCGCGATTGAACGTGTCGAACTCTGGGCACAAAGGAAGAATGACCGACAACACGAAAGTCACAGTCGAACGAACCATAGAAGCTCCCGTCGACGCTGTTTTCGACGTGCTGACCAACCCCGAGCGGCATCAGGCGCTCGATGGATCAGGCTTCGTACGAAGCGTCGACCATGCCGACCGAATTCAGAAGGTCGGCGAGAAGTTCACGATGAACATGCAGGGCGATCACATGGGCGGCGAGTACCAGACCGACAACCATGTGACGGGCTACATCAAGGACAAGCTGGTCGCATGGACGACGGCACCCGCAGGCAACGAGCCTCCCGGCTGGGAATGGCTGTGGGAGCTCGAGTCTCAGGGCCCGAACGAGACGCTGGTCCGTCATACCTACGACTGGTCCAAGGTCACGGACAAGAAGTTGCTCGAGCAGATCAAGTTCCCTCTGGTCACCGAGGATCAGCTGAACGACACACTGGGTCGCCTCGCGGTCGAAGCGACGTCCTGACCCAACGACTCTTCTGGGACGCACAGCCTCAGCTCAGCCGTACAACGCTGTGGCGTCGACACTCTCTATCGGCATCCAACGCCGCCGGGAATCCGTCGACGTGAAGGTGGCCGTGCGGTCGACTCCACGGCGAAGCTCGCGGGAACCGGCGGCAGCTTGTTCGCTACGAGTTCGGTGCGCGCCTCGTCGGGGAGGTCGGCGTCCCGTGAGTCTTCGCTGAATGCGATCTCGGGTGACAATTTCGAAAAATGCTGTCTTACAGCATTATCGAGCTCGTCCCGCGCGATGGATCGGATCAGGATTGTTCACGAGAACACCACCAGGTTGTGCGGCCGCCCACCGTTCCGCGTGCCATCGGGGCACCACATCGCGGGCACGCCGCATCCGTCTTTCGGAACGGAATGATCTCCCCGGTGTGCACTCCACCTTTCTTCGTGGCCGATCGAACAGCGCGACGCAGAACAACGCGAAGCTCGTCGAGCTCCTCCGTCGTGAGCGTGTTGGCCCGCCTGGACGGGGATTGCTCGCTCTGCCACAGCACCTCGTCGGCCAGTAGATTGCCGACCCCCGCTATCGCCGCTTGATCGAGCAGGCGTGCCTTGAGAGGTGCACCGCTGGAACCGATTCGATGGCGAAAATCGTCGCGCGTGATCTCCGCGGCATCCGGACCGAGAGCGTCGATGTCGGGTTCGAGTCGAACCCGACCGAGTCGGCGCTTGTCGAAGAGTCGGAGCTGTCCACCGTCGTCGAACGTCATGGAGAACCGAGTCCACTCCGGCTTGTCGGTCGGGCGCTCGCCGACATGGGGATCGCCACCTCCGTACTGCGACGTCCGCTCGCCGTCGGGAGCGGTGACGATGACGCGCCCACCCATGCCCAGGTGTATGCCGAGGGTCGGCCCGCTCGAGCCGTCGGCCGTGACGGTCTCGCACCACATCGCCTTACCGCGTCGACGAGCCTCGGTGAGTTTCCCGCCGATCAGTGCGCCGGCAATGTCGCCCGGCATATGAGGTCGGCACTCGAACGTGTCGGTGTCATCGATGTCGACGATGACGCGACCGAGAGCTTTCTCGACGACCTGTCGGGCGTTTTCGACTTCGGGTAGTTCCGGCATGCATCCGGTGTACCCACTTCGTCGACACTATGCGCGGGTGCCGCCGTCGGTCATTCGGCTCGTTCGTCGTCCTTCGCGGGCACCAGCGGACCCAGTTCGGCATCGAGCACCTTCTGCACGACGCGCATCGCAGCCAGCGCAGCAGGCGCACCGCAGTACCCCGCCGTGTGGACGACAGTTTCGGTGATTTCAGTTCGGGTGAGGCCGTTGCGGAGAGCTCCGCGTACGTGTCCTGCGAGTTCCTCGTGGGCGCGTAGCGCGATGAGGATGCCGAGGTTGAGCAGGCTCCGACTGCGGTTGTCGAGGCCGGGCCGCGTCCACACGCCGCCCCACACGGTGTCGGTGACGAAGTCCTGCAGGGCAGCGGAGTCGGTGTCGGCGGCACTGGCAAACGCCTTCTCGACGTACTCGTGGCCCATCACGTTTCGACGGACCTCGAGCCCGTCCTCGAAGCGCGGACCCCTGTTCCGACTCGTGGCCTCGTCGTCGATCATGGTGGTTTCTCTCCTTCGTCTGCTCATGGCCGGGGTTCCAGCGGAACCCTAGGCCGAAGCGAAGTCGGTCGCGGCTCGCTCTGTTCGGTGTGCGTGCGTGGATCACCGTGATCAGGGGGAGTGATGCCACGCTCGCGCGGCGAGCCCATGAAGGCCGATCCTCCGACAGCGCTTTCGATTCCGTGAAAACTGCCGCGCCGCATGCGCGAGCGAAGTAAGCGTGCGATCGATACGAAGGCACCCAGAACGACTGCGAAGCCTGCGACCACGGCAAAGACTGCCAACGATGTGTCCATGATGTCTCCGATCCTCATCCTCGAATCCCGACCGGCCTCTGTCGATTATGAGACCCGGGACCTGCTCGGGTGGTGGAACCGGGACGTAGGTGTGTTTCGCTCCGCTCAGCGCAGAGACACTGTCCCTCCGTCACGGTCGTCGCGCGCAGGTTGTGTGTCGTCGGAGACTTGTTCTGTACGAGTTGCTTCGAGGAACAGCTGAAGAAAGGAAGAATGCTCGCCCCGTTCCTGCGAGGGCCTTCCCACTCGGGGGCCTTCCGATGCCTTCGACATATCGATTCGCGTTCCTCCCGTGTCTGCGATCAACAATCTCAGATTCTGAATAGTCAAGCAACTGAGATTGTAGATACAAAGCGCGGTACTGAGTGAACGATCGGCGACATGCGGCGACCGAGCGACTCCTAACGGTGTGCGTGGGCGGCGAGGGTGCCCAAGAGCTGCAACGCATCGGCCGAGGGGGTGTTCGGTTCGGCGTGATAGGCAACCAGGGTCTGGCCATCGGTACCCGCAACGGTCAGTTTCTCGTGCCGAAGGTCGAGGGGGCCGACCTCGGGGTGATCGAGAAGGCTGGTGCCGCCCGTTCTCAGGTGTACGTCGTGGCGCGCCCACAGCTGCCTGAACACCGCGCTCGCGATCGACAGTTCGCCGACCAGGGCGGTGAGAACCTCGTCGTCGAGATGCGTCGCCGAGACAGCCCGAATTCCAGCCACGGCGTCGGTGGTGACGCGGCTCCAGTCGCGGTGCAACTCTCGCTCGTCGGCATCGAGAAATACCGCACGGAGCAGGTTGACCCCGGGGGAGTTGTTGGGAGACAACGCCGTTGCCATTCGATTCGCGGCCAGCACCGTGAAGCGGCGATCGTGAATCAACGCCGGCATCGGCAACGCGTCGAGAAAGCGAAGAGTTCCGGCCGACACTCGCTCCCTCCTCCTCGCTGGACGGCGGGCCGAAGTAGGGGGAGTGGCCAGAGCGTGCAGGTACGCAGTGCTGTCGGCGTCGAGACGCAACACCGCGGCCAGGGCGTCGAGCACCTGCGTCGACGGAGTCTGGTTGCGGCCCTGCTCGAGCCGAACGTAGTAATCGGTGCTGATTCCCGCAAGCATTGCGACCTCCTCGCGGCGCAGACCGCGAACGCGACGCCGCCCACCACCGATGAGGCCTACATCCTCGGGGTCGAGCTGCTCGCGGCGCGCTCGAAGGTACCCACCGAGCGCCTCGTGGTTGTCCATCGCTCCACCGTAGATCCGGAACCCGGGTGATGAGTAGCCCGCACGAACCCAGGATGCCGCGGGCTCGTGATGGTTCCTGGGAGTACCTCACTCTGGGAGTGCCGCACACAGCGGATTCACGAGAAGGAGTGCGAAATGACGAGAATCGTCACACCGTTCGGTGCCGACGCCACCGCCGACGAAGTCAGCGAAGGCATCGATCTGTCAGGCAATCGCGCCATCGTCACCGGGGGCGCGTCGGGCATCGGAATCGAGACCGCTCGGACGCTCGCTCGCCGCGGAGCACAGGTCACACTCGCTGTCCGCGACGTCGTCGCCGCCAGGAGAGTCGCCGCGGAGATCGTCGCCGACACCGAAAATTCCGAGATGGACGTACGCGAGCTCGACCTCACCGACACCGCATCGGTGAGAGCCTTCGTCGACGCGTGGGACGAGCCCCTGGATCTGCTCGTCAACAACGCGGGTGTCATGGCCATCCAAGAGCTGACCCTGGTCGAGAACTCGTGGGAAAGGCAGTTCGCGACCAATTTCCTCGGCCACTTCGCCCTCACGACTGGCCTTCACGACGCCCTGCGGCTCGCCGACGGTGCGCGCGTGGTGTCGGTGTCTTCCTCGGCTCACCTGTTCTCGCCGGTAGTGTTCGACGACATCGACTTTCGCTTCCGGCCCTACGACCCGCTGCAGGCCTACGGTCAGTCCAAGACTGCCGTCGTTCTGTTCGGAGTGGCCGCGACCTCACGGTGGGCGGACGACGGAATCACGGTCAACTCCGTGAACCCGGGAGCAATCGCGACCTCTCTGCAACGCCATGTCGGTGGCACGCTCGCCACTCCCATCGAACTGCAGAAGACCCCGGCGCAAGGCGCGTCGACATCCGTGATGGTCGCTACCAGTGGACAACTGGATGGCATCGGTGGCCGCTACTTCAACGACAATCGGGAAGCGATCGCCGTCGATCACAGACCTACCGACATCACCGAACTGGCGAACTCCGTGGCCTCGTACGCCCTCGATCTCGATGTCGCCGAACGGCTCTGGGCCATTGCTGCCCGTGCCGTCGAATGACGATTACATCCCAGCGGCGGTAGGCGGCTCGATCAGCATCCTCTTCATCACCTTGCCGGTCGCGGTTCGGGGCAGTTCGTCGAGGAATGTGATGTCACGGGGAACGCAGAAGCGGCTCAAACGGTTTCGGATGTAGGCGCGCACCATGTCCGCATCGAGGCCCGCTGATCCGCGGCCGACGACGAATGCGGCCAAACGCTGCCCGTATTCGCTGTCGGGCACACCGACGACCGCGACCTCGCCGACCTGAGGAAGATTGGCGATGGCATCCTCGACGGGGCCGGGAAAGACGTTCTCGCCTCCGGAAATGATCATCTCGTCGTCCCTGCCGCAGACGAACAGCCGCCCGTTGCAGTCGATGTACCCCAGGTCGCCGGTATCCATCAGCGCAGCTCCGCGGGCGGACGCCGTCGACGGCGGTTGGGCGTTGGTGTACCCGTCGAAGAGCATGTCGTTGCCGACGAAGATTCGGCCGAGGGTTCCCACCGGAACGGCAGTACCGTCCGCGTCGAGTACCGCGACCGTCGTACCCAGCGGAGGGCGCCCGGCAGTGGCGGGGGCGGCGCGCAAGTCTTCGGGGGTGGCGATCGTTGCCCACGAGACCTCGGTGGAACCGTAGAAGTTGTAGAGGACGTCACCGAAGACGTCCATGAAGCGGCTCACGGTCGATCCGGTCAATGCCGACCCACTGCATGCGACGACGCGCAGGCTCGAAGTGTCGTAGCGTGATCGGACCTCGTCGGGCAGGTCGAGTATCCGCTGCAGCATGATCGGAACTGCGATCAGCGAGGTGCAACGGTGCGCCTCGATAGCCCGCAAGCAGTCCTCCGGATCGAATCGATCCTGAAGAACCACCGTGGCGCGCAGCGGCGTACTGATCTGTAGTGCCGCCAACCCCCAGCTGTGGAACATCGGTGCCGCGATCAACATGGTCTCGTTCATCCGGAGGGGCATGCG
>NZ_LVCU01000091.1:0-2296 GCF_001647185.1 Rhodococcus sp. EPR-147 | reverse complement strand
CACCGAACCGGGTCTGTCCGGCCTCGTGAACGTCGCGGACGGTGCTGCGACGAAGTGTTCGAGGGTGCGTCGACGCGGAACGGCGGTGTGGGACGACAGGCTCACACGAGTGACGTCGTCGGGCAGGTAGCGAACCATCGAGTCGAACTCGTCGTCGACGAACAGCACTCGGAGCTGGTGTCGGGCGGAAATGGTCTCGATCTGGCGGGCAGCGAGACCGGTGTTGAGAAGGACCACCTCGACCCCGAGCATGCCGCACGCGACGGTGCACTCGATCATCCCGGAGTGGTTTCGAGCCAGAATGCCGACGGTGCTACCAGGACTGATTCCGGCCGCATCGAGACCTGCGGCGATGCGGTGCGATCGCTGGTGGATCTCTGCGAAGGTGCGAGTCCCTCGATCGTCGATCAAGGCAATCGCGTTCGGCGACTTCGCTGCTGCGGCCGCGAAGCCTCCGCCCAGAGTGAAGCCCCATTTCGCCAGTGAGTTCAGCTGCTTGTACGCGCGGTCGGGACGTGCAGCACGAATGACGCCGGTTCCCACCATCGTCTTCATGATTGCCAACGGGAGTGACCGTGAATCGCCGGTATTGGACACGATCGAGGTCGAGGTGCCGGAGAGGCAGTTGTCCAGTCGGCGCAGACCACCCATCACCCAGTCGACCACCGCGCGGTTGTGCTCGGGTTGGGGCGAGTACGACCCGCCGAGGCCCGCTCTGAACACGGTGACATCGATCTTCGTCTCGCCTACCGAGCGCGCAGTGAGGGTGAATCTGATGAATCCGCCGGACTCGACGTGCTCGATGGTGATGATCGGCCGGTTTCGCCTGTTCACCACCAGGTCGAGGGCGTGCTCGACACCGCCGACTCCGCACCGGTAGCCGGCCGTGGATTCACGGAGCACGCAGTAGTCGAGCCCGGGGAAGTAGCGTGGGAACAGCTCGACCGCGCTCAAGACCCCGCAAACCTGCTCGATGTCGTGTGCGAAGACCGTGCTGCAGTCGATGACGTCCGAGACCATGCCCCACCCCCCGTACCTTGCCGAGCCGGCAGGGACGCCGACTCAACACCGACCAGGGGATGGCGGCGCGCACCTGGAACGGGTCATCCGCCTGGATGAAGTCGCCATCGTAAACCCGAAGCACGCTTGTCTGGGCGAAATCAGCCGAAGTCGGTATTCGATCGTGGATTTTTCCTGTCCAGCGCGTCAGAACTGGATGCCCAGCGACCACGCGAACACCGTGTACGCGGCAATGGTGATCAACGAGATGGCGATCAGATTGAGCCAGAAACCACCACGCATCATCTGGCCGATCGTGATGTATCCACTGGCATAGGACACCGCATTCGGTGGAGTCGCGACCGGCAGCATGAACGCACAGGTCGCTGCCAGCGCTACGGGGACGGTCAGGACCAGAATGTCGATGTTCATGCCCATCGCGACGCCCCCTGCTACCGGGAGGAAAGTCGCCGCCGTCGCGGTATTGCTGGTGATCTCGGTCAGGAAGATGATCGCGGCCGTGGCGACGACGACCAACATGACCACTGGAATCGTGTCGAGACCGCCCGCGACGCTACCTATCCACTCCGTCAGGCCGCTGGACTCGAACTGTGCCGACAGGGCGAGCCCGCCGCCGAACAACAACAGCACGCCCCACGGGAGTTTGACGGCGGTCTCCCAATCGATCAGACGCACACCCTTCTTGCTGCCGCTGGGAAGCAGGAACAGCAGGAGAGCTGCGGTCATGGCGATTCCGGTGTCGGATATCGGCGGGCTGTCGAAGAGCAGCGGAACCCCCACCCAGGAAGCGGCCGCCAGGCAGAAGATGATCGCGACCCGAATCTCTCCCTGCGACATCCTGCCCAGGGCGTCCAGTTCACCCCTGATCAGCTGTTTGCCGCCGGGTATGTCGTCGATCTCCGGCTTGAACATCACGTGGGTCAGCAGGAACCAGGCGATCACGAGCAGGATCACGGCGAGCGGAACGCCGGCGATCATCCACTGCAGGAATCCGATGGTGATTCCCTGACCCTCCAGGTACCCGACCAGCAAGGTGTTGGGCGGGGTGCCGATGATCGTTCCGAGTGAGCCGATCGATGCCGCATAGGCGATACCGAGCATCAGAGCGGTGCCGAAGTTGCTCTTGATGACGGCCTGCGTGATGGTCTCGGCGTCCGGGCTCGTTTCACCGTCGGAGCCGGGTACAGCTCCGGCCTTCCTGCCGATGTCGAGAACCAGAACGAGGACCGAGACACCGATCGGAATCATCATCACAGCGGTGGCCGTGTTGGAAACC
>NZ_LVCU01000090.1:0-6185 GCF_001647185.1 Rhodococcus sp. EPR-147 | reverse complement strand
TACGGCGATGCAGATTCCACCGTTGCATGGCCAGCGCCAGGAGGAAGCCGCCCATGAACAGAAAGATGATGTTGTTGCCGTACGAGGCACCGACGTCGTTGACGACGACGCCGGAATCGAATACCGGAAAGATGACGAGGGGTAGCAGTGCGGTCGCCGGGATGGGCACCGCCTCGGTCATCCACCAGATGCCCATCAGTACCGCGGTGGCTGCGGTCAGCCGTGCCGGGTGCGCCACGTCCTCCGGGAGAACCAGATAGACGACAAGTGCCAACAGAACGCCTGCGCCGAGTCCGACCCATTGCCGCTTGCGGCGACCGGGCTGCACTTCGTCTTCGCGTTCTCCGGCCGATTTCCGATCCACTTCGTCGAACTCGTGGCCTTCGGATGCGCGCCCGGCCTTCTCGTCGTCGCCGACCTGCGTCATGGAACCTCCTCGGTGTGGACGTTTCATCACCCTAACGTGTGAATTGTCCGGAAGGTCCGAATCGAACAGCGGCGACAGCCGCCTCGCTTACCGCGCGACGTCGGGCTTGTTCGCCGCCGGATCGTTGTCGAGCACCGGATCCCACACGTCGCCGGGTAGGTCGCCCGGCAGATGACTGTTTCCGCGTCCGACGAATTTGTCGTCGCGACCTTCGCGACGCATCGCCTCGAAGTCCGCCAGCGCACCGAAGGCCCATTTGCCCAGCAGCGCAATGGCTACCAGGTTCACAGTTGCCATTGCCGCCATGGCGACGTCCGCGAGTGCCCATACCGTCGTCAGCGCGGACAGGGAGCCGAAGCCGATGGCTGCAAGGACGATGGTGCGCAACAGGTTCAGCAGTTTGCCCTCGACTCCGAGGAAATTGAGGTTGATCTCGGCGTACGAATAGTTGCCCAGGATCGAGGAGAACGCGAACGTGAAGATCAACAGTGTCATCGGAATCGTGGTCCACGTGCCCAGCTGAGCTGAGATCGAGTCCTGAGTCAGAACCGCGCCCGCCACTCCGCTCGGGTTGCTGATGTCGTACACGCCCGAGACCAGGATGATGAACGCTGTCGCACTGCAGATGACGATGGTGTCGAAGAAGACTCCGAGCGACTGGATCAGACCCTGCTTCACCGGATGGGACACCGTCGCGGTCGCTGCGGCGTTGGGCGCGCTGCCCATGCCTGCCTCGTTGGAGAACAGTCCGCGCTTGACGCCGTTGAGCATGGCGGCCAGGATTCCACCCGTCGTGCCGCCGATCGCCTCGTTCAAACCGAATGCGCTGGAGACGATCTGACCGAAGACCGTCGGGATCTCGCCGATGTTCATCGCCACGATCACCAGTGCGAGCAAGACGTACACCAGAGCCATGACGGGGAGCAGGTACTCGGCCACCCGCGCGATTCGCCGGACACCACCGAAGAGAATCGGCGCAGACAGCACCACCAGGAACACCGCGATCCACCCGGCATCGATGTTCATCGTGGACGAGAACGATTCGGTGATGGTGTTCGCCTGAACCATGTTGAACGCGAAGCCGAAAGCGAAGATCAGCAGGCACGCGAAGACGATTCCCCATCGACGCGAACCCAGACCCAATTGGATGTAGTAGGCGGGACCGCCTCGGAAGCTCCCGTCGGGATTGCGCACCTTGTACATCTGCGCCAGAGTCGCCTCGATGAACGCCGTCGCCATGCCGACCACCGCGACCAGCCACATCCAGAAGATGGCTCCCGGTCCGCCGAGAGTGATCGCGATGGCGACTCCTGCGATGTTTCCCGTACCCACTCGGGACGCCAGACCGACACAGAAGGCCTGGAACGCCGAGATGCCGCCCTCGGCGTCCGACCGAGATCCACCGATGGCCTTGAACATCGACGGAAGAAGCCGAATCTGAACGAATTTGGTGCGAACGGTGAAGTACAGTCCGACGCCGATCAACAAGTAGATCAGGAAGACGCTGTAGAGACGATCTGCCAAGAAGTCGATTATCGAACTGACGGTATCCACGGTGCCATCCTGTAGTGCTCGGTGTGTGGGTGCGTCGACAGCACATTACTCGCAGATGGTCGAAAGTTTGCACCGAACACAGACGCGCGTGGTGGGGTTCGGTGCGTGCTGTCAGCGCTTCGTAGGACTCCAGATGTCGCCGAACGGTATCGACCGCCCCAGAATACGTTCTGCTGCACGGTGTCCCGACTTCAACGCCGCTGTGACCGTTGCCGGATCTTCGGTCCATGTCGCCTCACCGGCGAGGTGAAGCACGTTTGCGATCGGAGTGGCGAGGTCGTCGTGATCGCGCGTACGTGAACCCACCGTCATGTACGAGTACGAACCGTACGAGAACGGATCGTCCTGCCAGCGAGTGACATACACGCGGTCTGGTGCAACGACCCGGGCGCCGTACAGGCCACGCAGCGCCTCGAGAACCGAGTCCGCGATGCGCGCGTCCGACCAGTGCCGAGTCTGCTGCGCACAGGTACCCGCTGCGAACGTCAGAAGCGTCGGACGTCCCTGGGGCATGGTCACGTCGTACCAGGAGTGCCACCAGCGCCCGGCTTCGCCCTGCTGCCGAACGGCATAGACGTTCTCGTCCCAGAACTTGGTGGGGAACCGCAGGAACACTTTCTCGAAGGCATTCATCTCGAGTCGTTCGAGTGCACCCGAAACGGGTTCCGGTAGAGGCGGTTCCACGGTGAACGTCGGCGACTTCAGTACTCCGATCGGCACCGTCACCACAGCGCGCTCGGCCGAGAACGTCCCGGATCCGGTGTCGACCCCAACTCCGTCTCGACCCCAACGGACCTGCCTCACCACGTGTTCGAGCCGGACGTCGAGCCCCACGGCCAATCGAACCGCCAGCTCGTCGTAACCGTCGGGGAACACGACTTCGTCGCCCTCGATGGCGTCGTCGTCCAAACCGTGCGCGTCGAGGAGGTCTTTTCCTACTCCCAACTGTTCCTCGGCTCGATGTCCGAGGAACTCGCGAACTCGTTCGAGTCGGTCGATGTTCCAATCCAGTTGCGTCAGAGTTGCTTCCACTGCGTCTCCGAACGACGTTCCCGGGGACGACGTCGCAACCGTTGCGGCGAACAGTTCGTCGAAGTGGTGAACGTCGGCGCCGAACTGCGCGGCGGACTCGTCGCTCAACCTGGTCCCGGTGGGGGAGTAGTACGCGATGGGCCTGCCGTCGGGTTGGTAGCTACCGACGGTGAACTCGACGGTCCGCATTCCGAAGGCGTGTACGGCATCGGCGAGAGGGTTGTTGTCCGTTCCGTGAATCCAGGACGCGCCGACGTCGAGGATGCCGTCGGCGGTGCGCATCGTCCAGACCCGACCGCCCACGCGGTCTCTGGCCTCGAGAACGACGACTCGCTGACCGGCACGATGGAGGAGTCTCGCAACGACCAAGCCGGAAATACCTGCCCCGACCACGAGGGTATCGACGTGTGTCACCGTCACTCCTGTCCGCCGACGGCCGTGGGGTCAGTTCCCTCGGCCGGAATTGCCGTTTCCGTTCCCGCTGTTGCCATTTCCTGAATTGCCGTTCCCGCTGGTGCCGTTGCCGCTTCCCGAATTGCCGTTCCCTGGATTTCCGTTGCCGTTTCCCGGCGGTAGCGGCGCAGGCGCGGCCGGTTCGATCGGATCCGGATTCGACGTGGGGACGGGTGCAGGCTCGGGAGGGTTCGAGAAAACCGGGATCGAGGTCGCCGGTGCGGGCTCAGGTGCAGGTGTTGTGGCCGCAACGGTCGGCGACTCCACGAGTGTCGGAGCCGGTGTCGCAGGTGACATGGGCTCCGGCTCATCACCCGTGCCCACTGCGACCCAGACGATCGCCGCGCCCAGCGAAACGAACAGAGCCGCTGCCGCCGGGATCATCCATCGTCGGCGGTGAGATTCGGCCGTAGCCGACGCTGGAAATGTTGTGGGCGCAGCCCTGTCGATGGGTTCGACGGGCATCACGGCAGTGTGAGCAAGAGGTGTCGTGCTGCGCGAGAGCGCGCGCAGTCGGTGGGCAACTGCAGCTGCGTCCGGTCGATCCTCCGGGCGTCTGGCTGTCATCTCCGTCAACAGCGCGTGCCAGTCCGGTCCGAGCCCCTCGGGGACGTCGGGATCGCGGTGCAGGCGCGCCACCGCTGCTGCCACGGCGCTTCCCTCGAATACCATTGTGCCGCTCAGGCATTCGATGAGAACGAGACCCAGCGTATAGATGTCCGTCGGCGGGCCGGCAGACGTACCCGTTGCCTGCTCCGGGCTGAGGTAGTGCGCAGTACCGACTGTGGTGCCGTGCTCGGTGAGTCGTTCGGCGTCGACGATACGGGCGATGCCGAAATCGGCAAGTTTGGCGCATTGCCCCACGCCCACGTCCGGTGCCTGCGCGACGAGAATGTTGGCCGGCTTGATGTCCCGATGGACCACACCCCGGTCGTGAATGTAGGCGAGAGCTTCCGCCAACTCGTAACCGATCCGCGCGACGTGTGCGGCGTTCATCGATCGGCTCCGGCGATACGCACTCAGAGTCGGACCGTCGATCAGCTCCATCACCAGGTACGGAACCGGCATCCCGCTGTCGTCGAGTGCAGTGCCCGCGTCGTACAGCGTCACCAGACCCGGGTGCGACAGCGACGCGAGAGTACGAATTTCTGCATCGATGCGCTGTGCAGAGTCCGGCGGCTCACCGTGGCGAAATATCTTCACCGCTACGGACCGGCCGAGAACGTCGTCGTCGGCGTGCACGACGTCGGCCATTGCGCCGCGTCCCAACACGGTGCCCAGTCGGTATCGATCCGCGAAGAGGCGGTCGTGAGGGGCACGAGGGCGAGAGTCCGCTCCCACTGTCGTCACCGCCGTTCGTCGAGTCCTTCGAGCACCTTATAACCAGTCGATCGACGTGCAGACCGCAGTCGGCTGTGGACATCACGGTGCAGTCGGGCAAGATGATGACCCGGGTGGGGACCGATCGATCAGTATCGAGGGAGGGTCCACCCATGTGTCGAGGCTCGACGAGTGCCGCAATTTCGCCGGTGTCGATCGACATCACGTCGGTCTATCAGCCGATCGTCTTGCTCGACGGGCGCGCCGTCGTAGGGTACGAAGCGTTGGTGCGGACCTGCGGAGAAGGTCCGCCGATCCCGCCACCGGAACTGTTGGGGGTGGCACGCGCGCAGGGCGTCACCGCCGATTTCGATTGGCGGTGCAGACTCAGCGCGCTCCGCGGTGCCGTCGAGTCCGGCTATCCCGATCAGCTCGCGCTGTTCGTCAATGCCGAACCTGTTGCCCTCGATGCACCTCCTCCTCGGGACTACCTACCGATGCTCGCCGACGCGTCGCGGCTGTCGATCATCGTCGAGATCACCGAGCGTGATCTGATGGGTGATCCGGCGGGTCTGCTGAGGGCGGCCGAGCACGCCAGAAACCTGGGGTGGCGAGTCGCCATCGACGATGTCGGGGCAGATTCCTCCAGCCTGGCGCTGATCCCGCTGCTGCGTCCCGACGTGATCAAGCTCGACATGGCTCTGGTGCAGGGGCGTTCGAGCAACGAGACCGCCGCCATCGTCGCTGCCGTTGCCGCCGAGGCCGAACGTACCGGTGCCCTGGTCCTGGCCGAGGGGATCGAAACCGAGCGGCACGAGAGCTATGCGCGCGCGATGGGGGCCGTTCTGGGGCAAGGATACCTCTACGGCACACCGGCCCCTCTCCCGGATTTCGGTGAGATACCCGAACCCGTCCGTTCGCTCGACCTGGATGGAACGGTCACCGTGCGCGCCCCGGTGGCGGTCACGCCGTACGGGCTCACCCATTCGCTCGGTGCCCGCAGGCACGCGGATTCCACACTGCTCGACGCCATCGAGAACAGTTTGCTGCACAGTGCATACGGCACCGGTTCCTCGACCGTCGTACTGGCGACGGTGAGCGCGTCCACCGGTCTGACGCCTGCACGCGAGGCGATGTTCGAGGACCTCGCCACCCGGACCGCGCTGACGGCTGTCTTCGACTCGCATTCCGCGCCGCCTGCGCCCAGCTTCCGTGCTGTGGTGGTGGGCGCGGACGAACCGTTGGCGCTGGAGCGTTCGATCGTGATTCTTGCTCCGATGTCGAGTGTGGCGCTCATTGCGGTGGAGCGAGGCACGGCCGAGGACGGCACCCCCATGTACGACTACCGCCTGACCTACGACCGTCATGTCGTACTGGATGCTGCAACAGTGCTTTTGAG
>NZ_LVCU01000089.1:0-514 GCF_001647185.1 Rhodococcus sp. EPR-147 | reverse complement strand
TCTTCTGCGGTCAACGTGCTGTTCACTCGAAGCCATGAGCTCTCACCCCCTCGCAACCGATGTACTGGCCGCGGACGGAGGCACGATCAGCTCCATCGAGACGGCGATCAACAATGCCTTCGATCCGATCTCCGCTGCCGTGTCGAATCTCGTCTTCTTCACCGTGAATATCGGCGGAGCCGCTGTTCCACTGATCGTCCTCTGGCTCATCGTCGGTGCCGTCGTCTTCACAGTGGCGTTCAAGTTCATCCAGGTCCGCGGAATCAAGCGTGCGTTGATTCTCGTCAGCGGCAAGGAGGACGAGGCGGACGCGCCCGGCGAAGTCAGCCACTTCAGAGCTCTCACCGCCGCGGTGTCCGGAACAGTCGGTCTCGGCAACATCGCCGGTGTCGCGGTCGCCGTGACACTCGGTGGACCCGGTGCCACCCTCTGGATGATCCTCGCCGGCTTGCTGGGCATGGCATCGAAGTTCGTCGAGTGCACGCTCGGCGTGAAGTACCGAGACATCAACGAG
>NZ_LVCU01000088.1:0-3135 GCF_001647185.1 Rhodococcus sp. EPR-147 | reverse complement strand
CCGTCTTCTACGCCATCGTCATCACGTTCTTCGCCATCAGCGGCGGCAACATGTTCCAGGCCAACCAGACGTACGCGCAGGTCCGCTCCGTCACCGGCGGTGACGATGGATTCCTCGCTTCCGACGGAGCCAAAGCAGTGTTCGGCATAGTCGTCGCGCTGATCATCGGACTGGTCATCATCGGCGGCATGAAGTCGATCTCGGCGGTGACCGCCAAGCTCGTGCCGACGATGGCGCTGATCTACATCGTCGCGTGCGGCGTCGTCATCGCCGTCAACTTCCGTTCCGTCCCCACGGCGTTCACGGCGATCTTCGAAGGTGCGTTCTCGCCCGAGGGTGTGGCCGGCGGCGTACTCGGCGTCATGATCATCGGATTCCAGCGCGCCGCGTTCTCGAACGAGGCAGGACTGGGTTCGGCGGCCATCGCGCACTCGGCCGTCAAGACCAGGCATCCGGTCACCGAGGGCTTCGTGGCCATGCTCGAGCCCTTCATCGACACGGTTGTCATCTGTACCGCGACCGCACTGACCATCGTGATCGCCAACACCGTCACCTGGCAGGATCAGCGCGCGATCGTCGCCGAAACCGGTGAGCTTCCCGCCGGCGGTGTCACCCTCACCTCCGACGCCTTCGAGACCGTGCTCCCGTGGTTCCCGTACGTGTTGACTCTCGCGGTAGCTCTGTTCGCGCTCTCGACCGCAATCACCTGGGCCTACTACGGACTGCAGGCGTGGACGTCGTTGTTCGGACGCAGCCGCTTCTCGCGGACCTTCTTCAACGTGATGTTCTGCATGTTCACCGTCATCGGAACCGTACTGTCCCTCGGCTCGGTGCTCGATTTCGCCGACGCCACCTTGTTCCTGCTGGCATTGGTGAACATCACCGGCCTGTACCTGCTGTTGCCCGTGGTCAAACGCGAACTCTCCGAGTACCTGGCTATGCGTCGAGGCGAGCCGGACAAGGTCGACGCCGAGGTGTGAGAAGGATCGGTCGACGGGTCAGCCGCCGGGGACGGTACAGCCCTGGCGGCGGGCCTGTTCGAGAAACACCGCAGTGGCGATCCCCGGGAATCGGGGGGAGCCTGCCGGTAGTGGACCGAGAACGTCGAACAGCCTGTCGAGCCGTTGATAGAGCGTCTGCCTTTGTATCCGAAGGCTTTTCGCGGTCTCGGTCTTGCTACCCCAATGGGTGATGTAGGCCAGCAGGGTCACGTACAACTCTCCGTGCCGCTCCCGATCGTGTGCGAGCAACGGTCCGATCTGATCGTGGACGAACTTCTCGACCGTGGATTTCCCCGACATCGACTCCACCAGTAGGGCAAGTGCGAAATTGCGGGCATCGCGGATGCGGTCGTGAGGGCCGAGGTCCAGCGCGAGCACTGCTGTGGCGGTGTCGAAACACCGGCGTAGACCGTGGCGATCGGAGGCTCCCGGACCGACACCGGCTCGCCTGATACGCAACTGCGTCGCCTGCAACGTCGACAGCAGAACCGGCCGTCGGGCATCGAGCATCTCCTGACCGGCGAAACCGAGAACCGCGACGTGTCGGTCGCCGATCTTCTCGCACCAGTTGTGCGGCGACACCGAACCCACTGTGCGCTGCCACGTGCCGGCAGCCGGGTCGTGGTCGAATTCGACCGACACCGTCAGGTAGGCGTCGTGTTCGGGCATGCCCATGCGCTCGGCGACGCCGTCGAGGTGATCGGTGACATCGGAGGCGGGGTAATTCGTCGCCGACAACAGTGAGAAGAAGCGGGTACGCAGTCGGTCTTCCACCCTGGCCGGGCGTGAACTGAGCAACGCGATCGACAGAATTTCCGGAGCTCTCTCCAGTCCGGCGTTTATCGAATAGATGTCGGCATCGGGTCCAGGAGCCACGGTCAACACCGCGACGTCCCGACCACCACTGGTGACGGGCACCTCGAACGAGGTGAAATCGGATGGCTCGGTGACGAGTCCGGATTGCCCGATCAGATCTCCCGACGCCGAATGCAGCGTCACCGACGACCGAGTCTCGGCACCGAGCACATCGAGAACGGCGTCCACCGCCCCGTCCGTTTCGATCGAGGCCGACAGCAACCGAGACATACGGTTTGCCATCTGCAGCCGACGCAGAGCGGAGTCGGCAAGTTGACTGTTGATGCTCTCGCATACCTGTACGAACGGCACACGGCGTCGGAGATGCACCACCGGAAAGCCGATCCGTTCGGCATGCTCGACCAGAAGCGGCGGAACGACGTCGAGAATTCCCCCCGTCTCCACCGCGATGCCGACGACTCCCGCGGCATTCATCGACTCGAGGTACGTCACCAGATCGGCGTCGGAACACCCGCCGAAGTACACACCCTCCATCAGAATCAGCTCCCCACCGCGCAAGAGCGGTGCGATGTCGAGTTGCTCGCTGGCATGAACCCACCGCAGAGACCGCGACGCAGAACGCCTTCCCGCGACGAGCTCGGGTCGCGCCGCGGAAAGATAGACGTCATCGAAGGCGTCGAGCACATTCATAGGTGACATTCTGTCCACCCGCCGTTACGAGTGGCTTACATTGCGTAAGGGTTCGGGAAACACACGGGCAGCAGGCTTCTCACGAGGCCGACCGAACCGCCGGTCGACCGCATACCGAGGAGTTCACGGTGACCACACATTCCCACGACGTCGAGGATTCGCTCCAGCCGATTCCCGAGAGCCAGAGAACCACCGCGCTGTCCGGTCAGTTCTGGATATGGGCGGGTGCGAACATCGCGCCGATCAACTGGGTGCTCGGCGCGCTCGGCATCAGCATGGGCCTCGGCCTGGCGGATACCCTGACGGTGCTCGTCCTCGGAAACGTCATCGGAATGGCGATCTTCGGATTCTTCGTTCTACTCGGACAACGAACGGGAACGACCGGAATGCTGTTGGGCCGTTCGGTCTTCGGTCGTCGAGGCAACTACGTTCCCTCCGCCGTCCAGGCCGTGGTGGTCGTCGGCTGGTGCGCGGTGAACACCTGGATCGTCCTCGACCTGGTGATGGCCCTGTTCGGCGAACTCGGCTGGGTCGACCCGGACGCCGCGAACGTCGGATGGAAGGTCGCGGTGGCCTCAGTCATCATGGCGATTCAGGTCGGTATCTCCATGGCCGGATACCGGGCGAT
>NZ_LVCU01000087.1:0-2631 GCF_001647185.1 Rhodococcus sp. EPR-147 | reverse complement strand
ACTGGAGTTACTCCGGTCCGGACGGAGTTGCGCTGGCCGGCACCGAGCGCATCGTCGCCATGTCCGCTGTGATGACGGCCATCGGAATCGGCTGGGGACTGACGTGGTTGACCTACGCCGCCGACTACTCCCGCTTCGTGAGTACGCGTGTTCCGCGACGCAAGCTGTACCTGGTCAGTGCACTGGGACAGTTGATCCCCGTCGTGTGGCTCGGTGTGCTCGGCGCGACGTTGGCCACCACCAACGGTTCCGTCGATCCGGGCAAGCTGATCGTGGAGAACTTCGGTGCGCTCGCCATCCCGGTGCTGCTGTTGGTTCTGCACGGCCCCATCGCCACGAACGTCCTCAACGTCTACAGCTTCGGTGTGACGGCGCAGGCCCTCGATATCAAGTTGAGTCGGCGCACTTTGAACCTTGTCGTCGGCGTTCTCGCACTGGCCGCGAGCGTGTTCTTCGTCTTCCAGGAAGATGCGGCGCAGACCCTCGACGCCTGGCTCGTGGGTGTGGTGGGGTGGGTGGCGACATGGGGCGCGATCATGCTGGTGCACTACTACGTCTTCGAGCGTGCCAGCACCCGCTACGGCCATCTGTTCGACGAGGTGGGCTCGACGAGGATGCAGGACGTCAACTGGCGTGCGCTCGTGGCGTTCGGGGTGGGAATCTTCGGCACCTGGATGTTCCTCAACGGCATGGTCCCGGCATTGCAGGGGTTCGGTTCGCGGGCACTCGGCGGTCTCGACATCTCGTGGCTCGTCGGCGGTAGTGCTGCAGCATCGACCTACTACCTTCTCGCCCGAAAATCTCATCGGCAGTGGATGATTCGTCAGCAACATCCCGAGGGGCAGGCACCGGTTCCGCAGCGGGTCGAATAGTTCCACACAGATGTCCGACCACGCAGTAGAGGAGGGAAACATGGGAATCTTCATCAGGAACGCGCACGTCATCACCATGGACGCATCCACCGGATCCGAACCGATCGTTCGCAGCATCCGGATCGAGAACGACGTCGTCACTGCAATCGCTGCCGATCTCGAACCCGGCGACGGCGATACGATCATCGACGGCCGCGACAGGCTGGTGACACCGGGATTCGTGAACGCACACACCCATTCCTGGGAGACGTTCTACAAGGGCAGATACGACAACATGCCCCTCGAGATGTGGATGGCCATCGCGTATCCGATCCTCGGCGACAGTCGCGTCGAACCCGATCTGGTTCGTCTGCGCAGCACGTTGTTCGCAATCGAGTCCCTCGAAGCGGGCGTGACGACGATCGTCGACGACGTTCTCGAGAACCCGACTCAGGATTGGGCGCAACTGTCGGCGGTGTTCGACGCCTACGAGGAGATCGGCATCCGAGCGAACATTTCCGGACACGTGATCAGCAAACCGTTCGTCGATACTGTGCCGTTCATCGCCGATCATCTGTCGCCGGAGGTCACGGCCGAGATTCGGTCGCATCCGGTTCCCACCACGCAGGAGTACCTCGCATTCAGCAGGAAAGCATTCGAGCAGTATCACGGTCGAGGCAACGGGCGTCTGCGATACATGGTCGCGCCGTCCGCACCGCAACGGTGCGGTGCGGAGCTTCTGGTCGGTGCCACGCAGTTGGCGGCCGAATTCGACGCCGAATGCCATATTCACGTCCTCGAGACCAAGACTCAGTTGGTCACGGGAACGGAGATGTACGGCGGCTCCCTGGTGGAATACATGGGTCGGATCGGCGCACTGTCGCCCAATACCACCCTGGCGCATGGCATTTGGCTGACCGAAGACGACATGTCGATGATCGCCACGGCGGGTACGTCGATTTCGCACAATCCGATCTCGAATCTCAAGCTCGGATCGGGAATCGCCCCGTGGCATGCCCTGCGTACCGCAGGCGTGAACCTCGGGTTGGGAACCGACGGATGCTCGAGCAGTGATTCTCCCCGCATGCTCGACGTCGTGAAAGCTGCTGCGCTGCTGCACAAGGTGACCAACCCGGACTTCACCACCTGGCCCACGGTGGACGAGGTACTACATGCAGGCACCGTCGGCGGGGCCCGCAGTGCGTTCCTTCAGGACACCGTGGGCACCGTGGAGGTGGGGATGCAGGCCGACCTGGTGATCTTCGATCTCGACACAATGGCTTTCACGCCTCGGCAGAAGCTCGACCGGCAACTGGTGTATTCCGAGAACGGTTCCTCGATCGATATCGTGATCGTGGCGGGCCGGATCGTCGTCGAGGGCGGACACGTCACCACGGTCGACCGGTCGGCTGTGCTGGCCGAACTCGCCGAGCGCCTCGACGAGATCGTGGCACGCCAGAATGCACTCGATTCGCTGAACAAGCCCCTGCTGGATGCGCTGGCGGCCATGTACGACAGAGCGGTTGCGACCCGCGGCACCGTCAACCGATTCAGCGACGACGAACGCGCGTGGCTCGTCTGAACAGCGGTGCCGGAGCGGGTGTCATGAAGGTCGATTTCAAGAAGACGCTCGACGCATATTCGGCACGGCACAACATCTTTCGTACCCTTGTCGTTCCGCCGCTGACCTACCTGATGCTCGACGGACACGGCGATCCGAACACCGCGCCGGAGTATGCCGAAGCAATCGGGGCGCTCTACCCCGTGGCCTATGCAGTCA
>NZ_LVCU01000086.1:0-1289 GCF_001647185.1 Rhodococcus sp. EPR-147 | reverse complement strand
GAGATCTACCTGAGCGATCCGCGCCGGGTCGAACCTGCGAAGCTGCGCACCATCCTTCGCCAGCCGGTAGCGCATTCAGCGGAGTCGGCGTCGCTCTGACACGATGGCCGTCATGACCAACGCGGTGCGCCCGGCGTCGTTCACCGCCGGGACCCTCACTCTCCTGGGTGCGCTCTACTTCGCGCAGGGAGTGCCGTTCGGATTCTTCACCCAGGCCTTGCCGGTGGTGCTCCGAGAGTCGGGGTTCTCCTTGGTGAAGATCAGCGCAACCGGTGTGTTGTTCCTGCCGTGGGCGCTCAAGTTCCTCTGGGCACCGTACGTCGATCGGTATGGATCCAGGAGGCGGTGGCTGCTCTCGCTGCAGTGTTCGGCCGCAGCGGTGGCACTGGCGTTGTCGTTCCTCGATCTGTCCTCGACGTTGCGCTGGTTGTTCGTCGGTATCTTCGTCATGAATGCTCTGTCGGCGACGCAGGACATCGCGACCGACGGCATCGCGGTGCGCACGCTCACCGCGGCGCAGCGCGGGTTGGGCAACGGACTCCAGGTCGGTGCCTACCGCATCGGCATGGTGTGCGGTGGCGGACTGCTGTTGTGGCTGTTCACCTTCGCCGGATGGCGCGCGCTGTTCGTTGCGATGGCACTGCTGATCGTGCTGACGACGCTCCCCGTGTGGTGGATGCGCAGACAACTCGACGCGGCCGACGCGGACTCCGATCCGCACGCCGAGCGACCGAGGCCGGGGCGGCTGGCCGGTGCCTGGTGGTCGCGGCTTCGCAGACCCGGAATGATTGCATTCATTCTGCTGATCATCGGGTTCAAGTTCGGCAACTCGATGGGATCGGCCCTCGTGGGTCCGTTTCTGTCGGACAGCGGTCTGTCGCTGCCCCAGATAGCGCTGGTCGAGGGCGGTCTGTCTTCGGTGGCTGCGGTCGGAGGAGCCGCACTCGGGGCATGGCTGGCGTTTCGGTACGGACGTCGTCGGGCCCTGCTGGTGGGCGGAGTGAGCCAAACGCTGAGCCTTGCCCTGTATGTCGTCGCGTCCCTCGGTGTAGGCGGCTTTCCGCTTCTGGTCACCGCCAACATCACCGAACATGTGCTCGGTGGTGCGGCCACCGTGGCGGTGTTCGCGCTGATGATGGACGCGTCCGAGAAGCGCTTCGCGGGAAGCGATTACACGCTGATGGCGTGCGCGATCGTCTTCGCGCAGGGTGCCGCCGGGATCGCCGCCGGTGTGGTCGGAGACCTGTTCGGCTACACGGCGATGTTCGGTTCCGCGCTCGTCCTGTCCG
>NZ_LVCU01000085.1:0-760 GCF_001647185.1 Rhodococcus sp. EPR-147 | reverse complement strand
TCGTGTAGGAGCGGCCGCGTCGGCGCTCAGCTCCCAGTGTTGGATCCTGCGATGTTGACCATCCACTGGACACCGAACTTGTCGGTCAACATTCCGAACGTGTCGCCCCACGGAGCTTTCTCGAGACCCATGGTGAACTGCGCGTCGACGGCCAACTTGTTCCAGTAGCCCGTCAGTTCGTCCTCCTCGTCGCCGCTGAGCGAGACACTCATGGTGTTGCCGGGGGTGTGCTCCATCGACGACGGCGTGTCGGCTCCCATCAGAGTGAAGCCGTTCGAGGTGGTCAGCTGGCCGTGCATGACCTTGTCCTGGTCGGCGGGATCCTCGCTGGCATTGGCCTCGCCGAGCGTGGTGACGGTCAGCTCGCCACCGAAGACCGACCGATAGAACTCCATTGCCTCGCGGGCATTGTCTCGGAACGACAGGTAGGGATTGAGAATGGACATGATCGAAGTCTCCTTCTTCGCTGAACGAGCGGGCTGAACTACGTCGACGGCATCCGTCGAAACAGTAGACACGCACCACGACGGAAAGTCACCGCAGAAGATCAGATGGAGGCGTCGGTATCGGCCAGAATGGTGCGGAGTGCAGCCACATGGTGCCGATACGCCGTTCTACCGTCCTTCGTCAACGACAACCACAGTCGACGCGAGTCCGTGCGTGATCGCTGCTGCTCGACGTATCCCGCATCGACCAGCGCGGCGACCTGCTTGCTCAGCGCCGATGCGCTCAACCCGCTGTGTTCCTTGACGATCGAGAG
>NZ_LVCU01000084.1:0-18816 GCF_001647185.1 Rhodococcus sp. EPR-147 | reverse complement strand
TCTCGGTGTCATGGAACGGGACGCGGCTCAGGTACGCGAGGGGCGCCCGACTGCGCTGATCTCCCTCACCGACGATCCGGCCGCGACCATGGTGCTCGAGTGGGTGCGGGAGCAGCTGAAGGTGATCGCCGACGCCGACGCGCACGCCCACACACACTGAGCGTCGATGCACACAGAGCTCTGCATCGAGGCGAGCCGCAGCCGGAGCCCACGCATCACCTCGGTGGGTGGACTCGCCGGCCGACAGACGGGACTGGACACAGTTCACCTGATCGGAACGGCGGCAACGCCTCTCGGCGGTGACACCATCGTGGTCAGAATTTCGGTGGCGGCCGGCGCGCACCTGGAGGTGCGCAGTGTCGCGGCGTCGTTGGCGATGCCCGGTGGGCTGCACCGTCACTCGTCGGCGAAGTGGCATTTCGAGGTCGGTGCAGGTGCGTCGCTGGTCTTCGACCCGGAACCGATGGTCGTCGTCTCCGACGCCTCGCACTCGGTGATCAACACCGTTGTGCTGGAACAGGATTCGACGTTGTGGTTGCGAGAGCGGACGCAGATCGGCCGCTTCGAGGAAGCGTCGGGACAGTGGAACAGTGCGATGCGATGCGACGTCGGAGGCAGCCCGCTGCTGCGCCATCGAGTGGAACTGGGCGCGGGATCTGTTGCGCACGACGCATTGTCGGCACCGCTGTCGATGTCCAGCACGCTGAGGTATCCCGATACCCGGGCGTCCGAGGTCGATCTGGCCGACGGTTCCGTCCGGCTGGCGCTGGCCGGAGGCGGTTCGCTGAGCACGTCGGTGGGGCGTCGTCTACAGCCCATCGATTCGCTCGGCTGAGACAGCCCCGACAAACGAACGACGCACGGGCCGACGGTATGTCGTCGGCCCGTGCGTCGTAGTCGTAGCGGCGGGTCAGCTGCTGATCAGCCTGCGGCCTTCTCGCGTTCCTGCTCCTGATCGGCTGCGTCCGTGTTGACGGCACCCGCACGTTCGAGGGAGTTGAGTTGCTCGATGGCCAATCGCGCGAACACCTGCTGTTCGGTCGACGCCATCTGCGCGCGCCCCTTGCCGAGGAACGTCACGAACCACGAGATGACGGTCGTGATGCGGCTGCGGTAGCCCACGAGGTAGTACAGGTGCAGAGCGAGCCACATGAGCCAGGCGATGAATCCACCGAACTCGAGCTTGCCGACCTTGGCGACGGCGTTGAATCGCGACACCGTCGCCATCGAACCCTTGTCGAAGTACTTGAACGGGGCCCGCTGGGCGGGATCGTCCTGGCCCTTGACCGACGCCTTGATCAGCTTGGCAGCGTAGGTCGCTCCCTGAATGGCACCCTGCGCCATGCCCGGAACGTCCTTGACCGACATCAGGTCGCCGACCACGAACACGTTCGGGTGACCCTTGACGGTGAGGTCCGGTTCGACCAGCACGCGTCCGGCGCGATCGGTCTCGGATCCGGACTGGTCGGCGAGCTGCTTGCCGAGTGGGCTGCCCTGCACGCCTGCGGACCAGACCTTGCACTGCGCCTCGATGCGACGCGTCGTGCCGTCCTTCTCCTTGACGGTCAGGCCGTCGTTGTCGACGTCGGTGACCATCGCGTTGAGCTGGATTTCCACGCCGAGCTTCTCGAGCCGCTCGGCAGCCTTGCGGCCGAGCTTCTCACCCATCGGCGGCAGCACGGCCGGAGCGGCGTCGAGCAGGATGACGCGGGCGTCACGCGGATCGATGTTGCGGAATGCTCCGTCGAGGGTGCGATCGGCGAGCTCGGCGATCTGCCCGGCGAGCTCGACGCCGGTGGGACCCGCGCCGACGACCACGAAGGTCATGAGGCGGTCCTTCTCCTCCTGATCGTCGGAGAGTTCGGCCTGCTCGAATGCACCGAGGATGCGTCCGCGCAGTTCGAGTGCATCGTCGATGGTCTTCATGCCGGGCGCGAACTCGGCGAAGTGGTCGTTGCCGAAGTAGGACTGCTGTGCGCCTGCAGCGACGATCAGGCTGTCGAACGGAGTGACGGTGATGCGTTCGAGGAGCTTGGACGTGACCGTCTTGGCCTCGAGATCGATGTTCAGCACGTCTCCGAGCAGCACCTCGGCGTTTTTCTGCTTGCGCAGAATGACGCGGGTGGTGGGAGCGATCTCGCCGACGGACAGAATGCCTGTCGCGACCTGATAGAGGAGAGGCTGGAAAAGGTGGTGTGTCGTCTTGGCGACGAGGGTGATGTCGACGTCGGCTTTCTTGAGCGCCTTGACGCCGAACAGACCTCCGAACCCGGAACCGATGACGACGACGCGGTGACGCTTCGATTCGAGCGGTTGGATGCTCATTACCTGCTCCCTAACGATTGCGGTGTGAGGTCAACGGTAGTCGCCATCGATCGCGACGTCTCGACAAGGTCGTCGTGTCTGTGGTGGCAGCGCACACCTATCGGCCGGCTGCTGCGCGCTTCGCCAGTTCCACGGTCGCGGCTCGCAGTTCGGCAGCCGAGTCGATCGGAGTTGCATAACCGACCCTGGTGTACGCGATTCCGCGCGGCGTGAGCACCTTCAGATCCAGTCCGTAGCGGTCCGCTGCCGTGCACTCCGCGGACGTCGCATCGGGAAAGCCGCCCAGTTCGCGGGCCATTGCAGTCAGCGAACTCGAATGGTCGGCGTTCAAGTGCTCGACCGCGTACGCGGAGGTCGGCGACACCGGATCGGGCGCGGCCTGGGAATACGCTTCGGCAGTTGCCGAATCCATCCGGCCGTATCCGCCGACCCACCGGACCCGATGCACGCGCATGACCCAGAGCGTGAAGTCGCTGTAGTCGAGGTAGTACTTCGCCGCCGGTACGCCGTCGAGGTGCGCCGCGCGTGCTGCGGCCAGCTCGTCGCCCTCCGGCCGCTCGACCACACCTGCCAGCGTGATTCGGCCCGACGCCAGCGGATCGGTCTGCGATTGCGGTGCCACGATCGACAGGCTCATCCGTTGATCGCCGGTGAGATTGCGTCCATGTTCGGCCATTCGCGAGACACACAGAACCGGAGCGCCGTCGAGCAATCCGTACGTGACGAACGAAGCCCAGGGATCGCCGTCCGCGGTCAGGCTCGCAAGAGTTGCGGTGTTGGTGGACGCAGCGATCGTGCGTGCTTCCTCGGCCGCGGACGGCCGACGGTCCTCGACGACGGGGGCCAGGGGAGGGGGAACGGACGGGGCGTCACCGGGATCGCCATGATCGAGTGCCATGCGCAGAAGCTTACGGCGACGACCTACAGGAGGTCTCGGGCATGAACGAGCGCGTCGGCGACGAGTGCGACACCGAGTACGACGAAGATGACGCGGACCGTCGGCGGGCCGTACCGCGTCAGAGCCCGCACGGTCGCGGTGAACGCCCGCCGGGAACGGCGACTCTTACTCGAAGCCAGTATCAGAACGAGGATGGGCGGTAGCAGCCCGATCAGGCAGTACACGACGACGATGGCCGGCCACCACGGCGGACGGGGAACGTAGGTCGAGAGCATCGTCAACCCGGCGAGATACGGCACTGCCGTCGGGCCCTGCACCAGACCGATCGTCAGTCCGGTCAGGGCAACGACGGGAATGCTCGAGCCGGCTCGGGCTGCCCACGCCGGCGGGCGACGTTCGGTGGTGCGCAGTGCACCGAGACCGATCAGCACCAGCCCCACAATCAGTTCCGTGCGATACCGGAGCGTGGCAGTGATGGTGATGTCGAACAGATCGGTGAAGAAGTCGATGCCGAGAACGGTGAGGATGCCGAACGTGGTCGTGGCCGTGAACACTCCGCCGACGAACGCCAGCCCGGCTCGGAAAGGAGACCGGCGGGTGGTTCTCGAATGCACAGCGATGGCAGCGGTCACGCCGATCAGCAGCACGTCGAGTGAATCGAGTAGTGCAAATCCGACAAGCGCAAGCAGCAAGGTCACCATGGAGGGTCCAGGATATCGGTCAGTCGAAGGTGACCTTCTCGGTGACGACGGCCTCGGCGGTCCGGCCGGGAGCGGTCTGGTTGTCCCAGTACATATTCGTGTGCGCGATGACCTGCGCAGGTGGCGGCGCGCCCCACTCGGTCAGATCCTCGGCAGTGTGTGCGTCGCTCACCAGCGTCACGTCGTATCCGCGGACGAGGGCACCGTGCAGCGTGGACCTGATGCAGAAATCCGTGTGCGCTCCGGCGATGACGACATGCCCTACACCGGAGGCGGCGAGCTCGGCTTCGAGACCGGTGTCCTCGAACGCATCGCCGTGCTTCTTGTGGACGATCGGATCGCCCGGAACCACGGGCAGAGCGTCGAGAAGCTTCCACCCGTCCGTCCCGAAGCGCAGCTCCTTCTCGGCGGAGTGCTGCACCCAGATCACCCGCGTGCTCGTCTCCCGTGCACGCGAGACCAGAGCCACGAGGTTGTCGATGACGCGCTGCCGCTCGTGGACGCCGACCATCATGTCGTTCTGCACGTCGACGATCACCAGTGCGGTTGCGGTCCGGTCGGGCAGGATGGTCACGGCGTCTCCCTTGGTCTCGTGTTCGGTTGCACGTCAACTCCCGACATACGTGGCCAAGTGCTTGCCCGTCAGGGTCGAACCGTCCGCCACCAGATCGGACGGCGTGCCCTCGAACACGACCAGTCCGCCGTCGTGCCCGGCACCGGGGCCGAGATCGATGATCCAATCGGCGTGGGCCATGACGGCCTGATGATGCTCGATGACGATCACCGACTTGCCCGAATCGACCAGCCGGTCCAACAGCCCGAGGAGCTTGTCGACATCGGCGAGGTGCAATCCAGTGGTGGGCTCGTCCAGCACGTAGATCCCGCCCTTGTCGGCCATGTGCGTCGCCAGCTTGAGGCGTTGGCGTTCTCCACCCGACAGCGTGGTCAACGGCTGGCCGATCTTCAGGTAGCCCAGTCCGACGTCGTTCAAGCGTTGCAGAATCCTGTGTGCCGGGAGCAGTTTTGCCGGCCCGTCGGAGAAGAACTCCTCGGCCTCGGCGACCGACATCGACAACACCTCGTCGATGTTGCGCCCGCCGTAGTGGTACTCGAGTACCGATGCCTGGAATCGCTTGCCCTCGCACTCCTCGCACACCGTGGCCACCCCGGCCATCATCGCGAGGTCGCTGTAGAGGACGCCAGCGCCGTTGCACGTCGGGCACGCGCCTTCGGAGTTCGAGCTGAACAACGCGGGTTTGACGGCGTTCTCCTTGGCGAACGCCTTGCGGATCGGTTCGAGCAACCCGGTGTACGTCGCGGGGTTGCTTCGCCGCGAGCCACGGATCGCCCCCTGATCGACCGACACCACATCGTCTGTCCCGGAAAGCGATCCGTGAATGAGCGAACTCTTGCCCGAGCCTGCGACGCCGGTGACGACGACCAGTACTCCGAGTGGAACGTCGACGTCCACGTCGCGCAGATTGTGGGAGTCCGCGCCGCGGATTTCGAGTACTTCGGAGAACTCGCGCACCGATTCCTTCAGTGATGCCCGATCGTCGAAATGCCGACCGGTGACGGTGTCGCTCTGCCGCAATCCGTCGACGGTGCCCTCGAAACAGACGTGCCCGCCCGCGCTTCCCGCACCGGGACCCAGATCGACGACGTGGTCTGCGATGGAGATCGTCTCGGGCTTGTGCTCGACCACGAGTACGGTGTTTCCCTTGTCGCGCAACTGAAGCAGCAGGTTGTTCATCCGCTCGATGTCGTGGGGATGCAGACCGGTGGTCGGCTCGTCGAACACGTACGTCACGTCGGTCAACGAGGATCCGAGGTGGCGAATCATCTTGGTGCGCTGAGCCTCTCCACCGGACAACGTTCCCGACGGACGATCCAGGCTCAGGTAGCCGAGCCCGATCTCGACGAACGAGTCGAGAGTCTCGCCCAGTGTGGTCAGCAGTGGTGCCACCGACGGTTCCTTCAGGCCGCTCACCCACTTCGCCAGGTCGCTGATCTGCATCGAACATGCGTCGGCGATGTTGATGCCCTTGATCTTCGACGACCGAGCACCTTCGTTGAGCCTGGTTCCGAGGCAGTCCGGGCAGGTGGTGAAGGTGATCGCGCGTTCGACGAAGGCGCGGATGTGGGGCTGCATGGCGTCGACGTCCTTGGACAGGAACGACTTCTGAATCTGCGGCACGAGCCCCGAATAGGTCAGATTGATTCCGTCGACCTTGATCTTCGTCGGTTCGCGATAGAGCAGGTCGTCGAGTTCCTTCTTGGTGTACTTCGAGATGGGCTTGTCCGGGTCGAAATACCCGCAGCCGCGGAATATTCGGCCGTACCAGCCCTCCATGCTGTAGCCGGGGATCGTGATGGCGCTCTCGTTGAGCGACTTGCTCGCGTCGTAGAGAGCGGTGAGATCGAAGTCGCTGACGGAGCCTCTGCCCTCACAGCGTGGGCACATGCCACCGGTCACGGTGAAGGACTTCTTCTCTGTGGTCTGCCTGCCGCCCTTGTCCACCTTGTACGCGCCTGCGCCGGACACCGACGCGACATTGAACGAAAAGGCCTGTGCAGAGCCGATGTACGGCTTTCCGATTCGGCTGAACAGAATCCGCAGCATGGCGTTCGCATCGGTTGCGGTGCCGACGGTGGAGTGAGGACTGGCGCCCATGCGCTGTTGATCGACGATGATGGCCGTGGTGAGTCCGTCCATGACGTCGACATCCGGGCGGCCGAGCGTGGGCATGAATCCTTGTACGAAGGCACTGTAGGTCTCGTTGATCATGCGTTGCGATTCGGCCGCAATCGTACTGAAGACCAGCGAGCTCTTTCCGGAGCCGGAGACCCCGGTGAACACGGTCAGTCGCCGCTTGGGCAGCTCCACATCGATGTCCTGGAGATTGTTCTGCCGCGCCCCCTGAACACGAATCGAATCGTGACTGTCGGCAGCATGCCGTGCCGAGCCCTCCGAGACCTTCTTCGTCGCCATGAGCAGTCACGCTAGTCGTACCGAAACCTGCTCGCTTCTCGATTCCTGATCGAATCCGGTGGCGGACAGGGCCGCGTCGAGTAGGCTCAGGTCGGCGGCCGAGGATGCGAGAAGTGGGCGTCGCACGGTCGCGTCGGAGATGACGCCGATCCTGGCGAGCGCGGCCTTGGCCATGATGGCCCCCTGCGTCGTGCGCATGACGGCGTCGGTCAACGGCAGGAGCGATCGCTGTACTGCGTTCGCTCGGTCCAGGTCGCCGACGCGGATTGCCGCGATCAGCTCGGCATAGCGGTCTGCCACGACGTTTCCGGTGACGCTGACCAAACCTGTTGCACCGGAGGCGAGGTAGGGCAGTGCGAGTTCGTCGATTCCGCAGTAGTAGGCGAGGTCCGTCGAGGACATGACGGTCATTGCCTCGTACAGATCACCCTTGGCATCCTTGACAGCACCGATGAGCGGGTGGTGAGAGAGCTCGACGAGCGTCGACGCCTCGATCGCCACACTTGTGCGCGCCGGGACGTCGTACACCATGACGGGTAGCCCACCTGCTTCGGCGATGGCGACGATGTGTTCCGCGATGCCGGCCTGGGTGGGGCGCGAATAGTAGGGAGCGGTGATCAGCAGTGCGTCGGCACCGGCTGCTGCTGCGGACCGAGCCATCTCCATCCCCGTGGAGGTGTCGTTGGTGCCCACTCCAGCGATCACGCGAAGAGCGTGATCGCGATGCCTGCAGGCGCAAGCGATCAGCTGCGAGGTCTCGTGGCCCGTCAAGGTCGGTGCCTCGCCTGTTGTTCCGGCGATGACCACGCCATCGCATCGTCTCGCCGACAGGTGCGTGAGAAGGGCATCGACGCCGGCTCGGTCGAGTGAACCATCGGGGTGCATCGGGGTCGCCATGGCGACGAGGTTCGTACCGAAGATCGTCGAGGCGAGCGACCGATTGGTGTTCATGGTCCGAGTGTGGACCGCTCGATACCTGAGGTCCAGCGATGCATTTTCGGCATTACTGCGTACTGTTCCTTCATGATCGATACCAGCGCCCTGCACGCACTGCGCGCTGTGGCTGCACTCGGCACTCTTGCGCGGGCCGCCGACGAGCTCGGCTACACCTCCTCGGCGATCTCCCAGCAGATTAAACGACTCGAACGGCAGATCGGCACCCCGGTACTGGCACAGGCAGGCAGAGGCGTGGTGCTCACCCCCGCAGGTCGGGCGGTGGTCGAGTCCGCGGGGGAGGTGTTCGACGCTCTGGAACGCTGCGTCGAGGCCGCTCGATCCGCCGACGGGGGCGTCGCTCGTGGGGTCGTTCGGTTGGTCGGCTTCTCGACCGCGGTGCGTGGATTGGTGGCTCCCGCGCTGATCGAGCTGGACCGACGGTATCCCGATCTGACGGTGCACATCAGCGAGGAGGATCCGGATCGTGCACTGCACAGCGTCTATGCCGGGACCGCAGATTTGGCGCTGGTGCACGATGCAGACGGGGTATCGGCACCCGCTCCTCCCTCGGTCGTTCGCCAACCGATTCACCTGGACTTCGGCGACGTGATCATGAAGCGAACCCACCCTCTCGCCCGACGCGAGACCGCGTTGACCCATGCCGAACTCGCCCGGTACCCGTGGGTGACGAGCCCGGCCGGGACGGTCTGTCACCAGTGGTTTCGGCGGCTGTTCGCCGAGACATCCGCCGAGATCGATGTTCGCCATCTCGTCGATGATTTCTCCACGCAACTCGCGCTGGTCGAAGCGGACGACGTGCTCGCTCTCGTTCCTCGCCTCGCGCGTCCGGTGCTCGGTGCCGGTCTAGTCGCGGTTCCGCTCGAGCGCGCTCCCGCTCGTGAGGTGCAGGCCGCGTGGCGGCGCAGCGCTGATGCCAGCCCGGCAATTCATGCCGTGCTGGGCGTCCTCGGTGCGGCCTCGCGCTGAGTGGTCAGAACGACCAGATGTCCGGTCGCTCGCGTCATGGCCACGTACCTGTCGACGGCACCGGCTGTTCCTGAGCCGAACGAATCCGGGTCGATGAGTACGGCCAGGTCGAATTCGAGGCCCTTCGACGACTGCGGTGTCAGCGAGCGGATGCGCTCCGACGGGACAAACGTGGGATCGCCTATGACGCAGGCGATTCCGTCGATCTTCGACTGCAGCCAGCGATCGAGGATCGACGCCAGCTGTGCCGCGTCTCCGTACTCGACGGGCACTCCGGTACTGCGAATGGAGACCGGGACATTGGCGTCCGGTAGCGCCGCGCGGATCACCGGCTCGGCTTCGGCCATGACTTCCTGCGGGGTGCGGTAATTGACACCGAGGGTCGCGATCCTGACCCTGTCGAGTCCGACCCGTCTAAGCCGTTCGCGCCAGGACTCGGCGAATCCCAGACGCGCTTGCGCGCGGTCTCCGACGATGGTGATGCTGCCCGACGGGCACCGGCGCAGGACCATCTGCCACTGGGCGTCGGTCAATTCTTGCGCCTCGTCGACGACGATGTGTGCGAACGGCCCCGACAACGGATCCGACGGGATCTCCTCGAAGCCCGCCGAATCGACGAGCGCATCGCGAATCCCATCCTGCCGCAACTGCGCAGCCATCATCTCGTCGTCGTCGGCGGCCATGAGTTCATCGACGACGCGGTCCATTCGCGCGCGCTCGTGTACAGCTGCCAGCTCCCGACGCCGAATGCGCCGTGCATGTTCAGGATCTCCCAGCCGCATTCGTGCGGCGTCGAGCAGCGGGAGATCGGCCACCGTCCATCGCGTCGGATCGGGTCGTTGTAGTGCGCGGACGTCCTCGGGGGCGAGCCATGGTGCGCACGAACGAAGGTACGCCGGCACGCTCCACAGGTCTGCGACGAGGTCGGGAGCATCGATGATCGTCCAGGATCGTTCCAGCTCCGCGCGCAGAGACTCGTTGTTCTGCAGTGACTTTCGTATGTCGGTCGGGGCCTCGTCGCCGTCGTAGCGGTCCATCAGAATCGTCAGCAGCAATTCCCAAACCTGTTCACGAGCCTCGTTGTGTGGAGTGCCGGGGTCGGGTGCCTCGAAGGCCTCGGCCCAATCGGCCGCAGTCAATGTCAGATCGGCCCATTCGGTCTCCACGATCATGGTCCGAGTCGGTGGCTGCTCGTAGAACGCAACGCCCGCTTCGATCGCCACGCTCATGCTCTCGGTCGCCTTCAATTGCGCGACAGAAGGATTCGTCTCGTCGATCGCGTTCGTTCCTTCGGCGACGAGATCTCGAAGAGTACAGGTCTGCACACCGTCCTCGCCCAGACTCGGTAGGACGTCGGAAACGTAAGCGAGGTACGGCTCGTGTGGGCCGACGAACAGCACGCCGCCGCGGCTGTGTCCGAGACGCGTCTCCGTGTACAGCAGATACGCGGTGCGATGCAGTGCGACCACGGTTTTCCCGGTTCCAGGACCACCGTCGACGACCAGCGCGCCGCGGGCGTCCGACCGAATGATCGCATCCTGATCTGCCTGGACGGTGCCCAGCACGTCGCGCATCCGAGGTGAACGCGCCGCACCCAGACTGGCGATGAAGGCGGACTGATCGTCCAGCGCAGCATCGGAGATCGGTCCGGTCAGATCGAACACCTCGTCCCAGTAGTCGGTGATGGTGCCGTTCGTCCACCTGTATCGACGACGACTTCGCAGCCCCATGGGATTGGCGTGAGTAGCACCGAAGAACGGTTCGGCTGCGGGGGAGCGCCAGTCGACGAGGAGTTGCTCGCCCGCGGTTCCCAGCAGTCCGAGTCGTCCGATGTATACCGGCTCGTCCGCGTCGGTGGTCACGACGCGACCCAGGCACAGATCGACTCCGTACCGACGCAGTGAACGGAGGCGGCCGCCCAAGCGGTGTATCTCGAAGTCGCGTTCCATCACTTCTCGGCCCATTCGGCCCGACGACTTCTGTGCTGCCTCCAGCCGTGCCGACGTGTCGAGACGAGACTTCTCGATACTCGAGCGAATAGCTGAAAAGTGTTGCTCGTCTTGGCCGATCAATGCCGAGTCACGCTTGCGCGCGAGATTGTCGGGTAGGTCGAAAACACTCGGGTACGCATGTTTCACAGGACTCCGATCGATTGCTACGTGGCTGCAGCGTGCAATTCTGAGCCCTGTACGGGGTCTTGCCGCAAGCCCCTGGGTGCGCTATACATTGAAAGGGGCCAGGAAGTAACGGTCCCTTTCGATCCAGTCCCCAGACACCAATGCCGACGAAACCGGCTGTGCATCGAATGATTCGAAGTCAGGATCAGGCCACAGGTGCGCGGCCCACGAACTTGCCCTCGTGGTGGGGCTTCATCGATCGCCGAGAAGCAGATCGGCGATGGCTCCGGCACCGACCGGCCGACCCAAGAGGTATCCCTGCGCGAAGTCGCAGCCGGTGGCGGCCAGTGCGTCGAGTTGCTCCTCGGTTTCGACTCCCTCGCCGACGACGGTGACGTCGAATGCGCGGGCGAGCGAGACGATTGCCGAGACGATCGCACGTGCCCGAGGGGCCGGCAGCCGGGCTATGTACGACTTGTCGATCTTGAAGCACTCGAACATGGGGTAGCGGTCGAGATACGACATGGAGCTGTGGCCTTTGCCCATATCGTCGAGCAAGAGAGCCACCCCCATGGCGTGCAGGGCGGAGACGGTGTCGGCGACCCGTTCGGTGTCGGCGACCCACACGGTTTCGGTCACCTCGAGGCCGAGAGCGAAGGCAGGCAGTCCCGTCTCTTCCAGTACCGAGGCGACCTCGGTGGGAAAATCGGGATCGCGGAGTTGAAGCGCGCTGACGTTGACGCGGACCACGATGTCGGAGAACGTTCGCCACCGCGCCGCGGCGGTGCATGCAGTACGCAGCGCCCACGCGCCCAAAGGAGTTGCAAGACCAGTTCTTTCGGCGACTCCGACGAACTCGCTCGGTTCGATGGGCCCGAGTTCGCGGTGATTCCAGCGGGCGAGCGCCTCCACGGCAACGATCTTCCGGGTGGCGATGTCCACCAACGGTTGGTAGGCGAGAGTGAGTTCATCGGCGAGCAGCGCCGCTCGGAGATCGATCGACAGCGACCTGATGCGATCCGCATCGTAGAGATCGGTGGGATCGAACACTGCGTGCCCACCGGTACCACTGTCTTTTGCGCGGTACATGGCCAAGTCGGCGCGGTGGATAAGCTCGTGCCGACTCGAATTAGGTTCGGACACCGCGATACCGATGCTGGCGCTCAAGGGGATGGGCACGTCTTCGGCGGAGAAAGGAACGGCGATGGAACTCGAGATGTTTCGAGCGAGTTCCTCCGCGTGAGCAACGCTGTCGACGCCTTCGCAGACGATCAAGAATTCGTCTCCGCCCAGGCGCGCGATGGTGTCGGCGTCTCTGATGGCCGAGGCGAGCCGTTCGACGAACTTGACCAACGCTCTGTCCCCGGCGTCGTGTCCCAGGCTGTCGTTGATGATCTTGAAGTCGTCGATGTCGAGTAGAAGCAGTGCTACGGTGCCTGACTGTTGTCTGGCGCGGTCCAACGCCGAATCTATGACCTCGTACGCGAGGGTACGGTTCGGCAGACCGGTCAGGGCGTCGTGCGTGCTACGTCGTCGCAGTTGGAGTTCGAGGTCGATCCGTCGGATCGCCGCGGATACGATGCCGGCCACCGAACTGAGAAACGACACTTCTTCGTCACGATAGAGGCGGGCCTCGGCGCTGTGGATGGAAAGAACTCCCCATGCTTTTCCGGCGGCGGTGAAGATGGGGACTCCGACGCCGCTGCGGAGGCCGAGAGAGAGCATCGTGTCGGTACGGAAACGCTTCTCGGCGTGACTGTCGTTGCACACGACAGGCTCCGAGAGCGTCAGGACGAATCCCACCAACGAACCGTTCCCGGACGGAACGTTCTGACGCAAGCCGAGTGCACCGCTGGCCGCGTCCATGGTCAAGTACGGATCGGTCGGGTGCTCGAGATGGGCGATGGCGGAGTTGCCCACGCCGATCAAGGTGGCGGCCGTGTCGGTTGCTGCGGTGAGCAACCTGGGTAGCTCGGCGATGACGGCGAATCGGCTCAGATCGGCGAGAGCCTTCTGCTCCAGCGCGTGACGACCGGCGATCACCGCGTCGGCCGCCATCCTGGCACTGCGCTGTTCCACCGTGTGTCGGTGCCTGATGGTGGATACGACCACGTCGGGGCCACCGTCGTCACGACTGATCACATAGGAAGACACCACGACCGGCATGCCGGTACCGGTCACGTGATGGCGCAGCTCGCAGTAGCCCTCCCACTTGCCTTCGGAGAGCAGACCGGCGGCGATGTCGTCGGTGAGATCGAGTCCGTCGGAAGTCAGCAGATCCAAAGCCGACAGCTGGCCGATATCGGCCACGTCCGTGACCCCGATCAGCTCAGAACCCGCCGGATTGATGTACAGAATCTTCCCCGTGAAATCGGACAGCGCAACGAAATCAGGGGAGCGTTCCAGGAAGGATCGAAGACTCACCGGATCGCCCGGGAGATCGAACATCGGCCCTCCGATCCGTGTGGGCCGGGATACGTGCGGCTCCGGGTCCATGTTATTCGTCGTTCGTGGTCAGTGTGCCCGAACAGTCCGCGCCGGGTATCAGTCTGTCCGTTGTCGTGCCTCGATGGGATGTCGAGCGACGAAGAACGCCACATTTCCCACCATCGTGACCTCTACCTGCTCGAATCTGTCGGCCAGGCTTGTCGTAAGCCAGGCAGGTCGTCGCGCCGTTCACCGCACACCTTGTACGTCTGTTCGACGCCGATCACTGTCGATCCGAACAACCCCGGGCACCGCACGACCGTCCGCTGTTCGGCACGAACGCTGCCCGACACGAATGCGGGCGACGAATGGATGTGCGACCTCGTCCCCGAAGTGGTTGTCGCCGTTGATGATCACGGTCAGCCGATCGACGTGAGCACAGAGTGCAGGGGAGTGGGGCGATTCGTCGTTGTGCGGCCGACCCCAGCTGATGGCTGTGCCGGTCGGACAACGGGCAGTCTGTCGTCGCCGATGGCGGTGATCGGACTCAGGCTCGGCGTCGCCGGTACAGCGGCGGTTCGTTCGGATGCTGAGTGGTGGAAATTGCACCCGGTGACATGCAGTTCAGCCCAATTCGGGTGTGGCACCGAAGGTCGGACTCCACGTCACGAGGGGTGGTCGCGACGGCGATGGTTCCGGGTGGCCGTGGGCGATGACAAGAAGCTCGGCGATATGAGAATCGAACGCTTCCCGTCCGGCACCTGTCAGCTTCACCCACGTCACTCTCCTCGAGTCCGAACGTGACAGCGACGCAGTCTTCTTCATCGAGACGTAGCCCGCGTCGGAGAGCGCTTTGAGATGTTTCGACAGCGACGCGTCGCTGATCTCGAGTGTGTCGCGTATGACCGCGAAGTCGATTTCGTCGATTCGCCGCAGAATTCCGCAGACGCGCAAGCGGATTGGAGCATGGATGACGGAATCGAATTTCGGTCCGACACCGGGATCTTCGGTCACGATCAGTTACTCCTGGACCGGCGGCCGGTGAGCTGCCGGATGCCTCCAGCGTGCAGATGGGTTCGGTACACGCCGTCGAACAGACGACCGCCGAACAGCACGACGACAAAGCACACGGCCTGCGGCAGAAGTACCCACCACGCAGACAGCGACGCCACCACACCGTAGGACACGCTCAACAAGCCGAGCACACTCACCAGGAGCCCGATGAGAACACCCCATCCCACCATGCGTACTGCCGCCGGTCGCACCCCGGATATCCGGGGGTAGAGCAGAGCCAATGTCGCGGCTGCTGCCACCGGGAGGGCGGCGAATGCGGCACCCACGTTGCTGTCCGGCAATACCGGCGTTCCTATGTGCAGAGCGGTCACGGCGGCGAAGACCGGGTAGAACCAGGACGGTGCAGCGAGACGATCTGCGAGGCAGACGCGATCGGCGTGGAGCGCACCCAGCAGATCGCGCACGTCGTCCGGCGACTGATTGCTTTCCATGTTGGCAACTCTAACACTTTCCGTCTAGGCAAGTGTTACGTTGACTCCTGAAAGTACACCGCGCACATCCATGGAGGGTCATGAAGAAGCATCCGGTCGTCACTCGTTCACTCGTCCTCGCCAGCGCGCTCACAGCCGTGATCGGTACCAGCGCCGCGCAAGCCGGTGCCCAGGAGAGATACTTCTCGCCGCAACAACGGATTTACACGCTCGCCGAGGTTCCCCAATGTCTCGGCGGTACCGTCGATGTGAATGTCCAGAGCGGCTACGCGCCCAACGAGATTCGTGCGAATTTCACCACCCACCTGTACAGCCCGGCATGGGCAGGATCAGCCGACTACGAGTGCTATCTGAGCATCTATGCGGATTGGCGTAACCACGACACCGGACTCAGTGGAACCGCCGAGCAGCGGGTGGCGAGCTGGCGGTTCCAGGGCCCCAATGTGGCAAACCCTTACGTGGACATCGAGACAGGGGAGGGTCCGCTCACGGTCACCTTCAGAACGAGTGCCGCGCATACACCTAGCCCCACCTTCGAGGTGCCGGCCCGCTGAACAGCGCCGAACCGGCTCCCGGCGGGCGAGAGCCGTGACGTCTTCATGTCGACTCGAAAGAGAAAAGAGAAAACGTGACAATTGCTCGGAAGTCAGTTGTTCTGGTCGCGGCTGTGTGCGGATTGGCCCTAGGTGGTTGTGCGAGTGGCGATTCGGACACCAGTGCCGCGCCGGACACGACGCGTATGCCCGCTGAGACGACGACGTCGCCCGCGGGGACGACTACCGAGTCGTCGGTTGTGGCCGAGCCGCCGACTCGGCTCGAGGCCGAATCCCCACAGGAATCGGCAGTCGCTCCGCCGACGCGAACGCCGGAGGAAGCAGCGGACCTGGTGCCGGGTGGTGGTGCGATCTTGCAGCCGTCGGGAGACGAACCAGGCAACGTCGATCCCGTGACGTTCCGGACGGGGAGTGACAAATACAACTTCACGTCGCCGACGGGCAACATTCACTGCGGCATCTGGGACGCCGACGGGCCCGAGGGGCGAGTGGGATGTCAGGCCGTGGACGGCAGAAATCATTTCGACGGACCGCAATGCTCGAACGCAGAGAACGACAAGGTCGCTGTTCGCGTAACCGCGGCGGGCTCGGAAAGCATGTGCACGACACAGGGCATCTACGTGGATGCGAACGCCCCAATACTCGAGTTCGGCCAGGTGCTGTCGGTCGAGGACGTGGTGTGCCGGTCCGGGCCCGACGACATAATCGGGTGTACCGCACCCACGGGTGGATTCACGTTCTCCCGAGATATCAACTACACCTACTGATTCGGACGTTGCGGGGTGTGAGTCGACAGTCCACACTGGGACCCACCATGACGAACCACGATCTGCGCGCCAACCCCCGGAAATTGCGGCCGCGACCAGCGGTCCCGCGCGAGGCGGCGGTAGAGCTGACGTCCAGCGGGGTGCCTGTTGCCGAGCGCGACTTCTTCGTCGAGGAGTTCCGCGGGGTCACGATCGTGATCGCCCTGCCCATGGTGAGCGTCGCGGCTCTGGAGGCAGTGGAACGGACGGTCGGCGAGTTCGGCACTGGCGACACGCGATTCATATTCGTGGTTCCGGCCGACCATGCTCCGGAAGTGACCGCTGCAGTCGGTGGTGTGGCCATGAACGGTGCGACTGTCTGGAACGACGAGTCCGTCGCCCGTCTGTGGCTCGCAATCGCGGACTCGGAATGCGTCGTGATCGGGGCGGAGGCGGCCGCTGTCGCGCGCACTGCCGGCACTGTGTCTGCGAGCGTGCGGGCATCGAAAATGGTTCTGACCGATCCGGGCGGGGGCTGGGGTAATCCTCCTCGTAGCTTCGCCGACATCGACCTGCACCGCGAGCGCCTGGTCGCCCACCTGGCCGAACGGGGGCTCGACGATTTCCCCCCAGCCGCCGAGGCAGCACTTGCCGGTGGTGCATACAGCGTAAACCTCTGTCGTGCTGAGGATCTCGAATTCGAGCTGTTCACATTCGACGGCCGGGGGACCGTCCTGACCCAAGGCCGCTACCTGCACTTGGCCTCGCTACAGGTGGACGATTTCCCGGCAATCGAGGCTTTGGTGGCACAGGGAGTGCGAGAGGGGGTTCTCAAGCAGCGCAGTCGGATCGAGATTGCCAGGATGGCTGTTGGTGGGCTCGGAGCTCGGGTACTGCGCACGGGGCACCTCGCCGGCATCGTCGGACTCGAGGTGGACCGTTACGCCGGAACCGGATTCGGCGAAGTGTCCGGTTTGATCACAGTCGCCGAGTTCTCCGGACTGGGAGCAGGCGGCTTGTTGATGGACGGATTGTTGGAGGTCTGCCGCACGAAGGGCATCTCGACCCTGTTCGCGGTCACCGTCAGCGGTGAGGCCGCGGAGTTCTTCGCCAAACGCAGTTTCGTCGAGGTCGGGCGTCAGGATGTGCCTGCAGCGAAGTGGGAGGACTACGACGCCGATCGGCTCGAGTCTGCCCGCTGTTTTCTACGATCCGTCTGATTATTTGTGAGCAGTGTTTTACCGGAGGACCTGGTGTTGACACTCCCCTTGGGGGAGGCATCACCGTGAGGTCATGACCACACAATGGGATGGACTCCCGGACAACGTGAAGAAGTTCATGACCGCACTCGACTCCAAGCAAGGCGCTCGCGGGCTCGCCGTATTCACCGCGGATGCCGTTGTAACCGATGAGGGCCACGACTACTCGGGCCGAGACGAGATCGAGGCCTGGCTGATCGCCTCGGTCAGTGAGAGTGAGTACACCTACACGAGCGAGTTCACCGGAGCGACCACGACCGGTACGACTGTCGACGTCGAGCAGCATCTGGAAGGCAACTTCCCCGGGGGAGTCGTCGACCTGCACTACCGCTTCACGCTCGATGGCGCGCTGATCCAGCGGCTGGTGATCGAGCCGTGAGCAAGCGATGGTTCATCACCGGTGGCACACCCGGCGGTTTCGGCATGGCGTACGCCGAGGTGGCGCTGGAGGCGGGGGACCGCGTGGTACTCACCGCCCGGCGTCCGGAGGAATTGGTGTCGTGGGCCGATCGTTACGGTGACCGCGTTCTCGTCGTGCCCATGGATGTCACCGACGCGGCACAGGTGCTCCGCGCGGTGCACACGGCCGAGGAGCATTTCGGCAGTATCGACGTGCTGGTCAACAACGCCGGTCGAGGCTGGTACGGATCGATCGAGGGAATGGACGAGTCTTCGATACGGGCGATGTTCGAGCTGAACTTCTTCGCCGTGCTGTCCGTCACGCGCGCAGTGCTACCAGGTATGCGCACTCGCGGAAGCGGGTGGATCGTCAACGTGTCCTCGGTGGCCGGGCTTCTGGCGGCGGCCGGATTCGGCTACTACAGCGCCACGAAATACGCGATCGAGGCCGTCACCGACGCGCTGCGCCAGGAAAGCGCCGAGCACGGCATCTCCGTCCTGGCAGTCGAACCGGGCGCATTCCGCACGAACGCGTACGCCGGATTCGCCGACGAGCCCATCGCGGAGGCGATTCCGGAGTACCGCGAGATGCTGGAGAAGGTGCGGGCCGCCTTCGTCGACATGAACGGGGTGCAACCGGGAGACCCGCATCGCGGTGCCCGTGCGGTGATCGCAGCGATGGCCCAGGACCCACCGCCACACCGGCTGATCCTGGGCAACAGCGGATACGATGCCGTGATCGACGCGCTGGAAGAAAACCTGAGCGACATCCGGTCGAACGAAATACTATCTCGCAGCGCGGATTTCCCCGCCTAGCCAGGCCCGCTGAAATAGAGAGGTATTGCGCTGTAACTGACGTATAGCCGTGGGTTCCGATCACTGGGTAAGTCTCTTATCTGATCTCGAGGTATTCGCTGACCCTCCAATCCGACGACCGTTCCGATACTGAGCGTGGCGTGAAGTCGAGGAA
>NZ_LVCU01000083.1:0-1548 GCF_001647185.1 Rhodococcus sp. EPR-147 | reverse complement strand
CTCCAGTTTCGTGGCGTGCGTTCAGGCGGCGACATCCATTGTGCGCTTTCGGGTTCCCGGAACTCGGTGGAAGCGCGGTCTCGACGGCCGCGCCATGCTCGAGGAGTTCTTCCGGCGGTACCTTCCGTCCCGGCGTGCCACCGAGACCGACGACCTGTTCTCGGTTCTGTGTCACATCGAGGGGAACGACGGCGAGCGTTTCTCCGACGACGAAGTGATCGACCACATGATCTTCCTGCTGATGGCCGCGCACGACACGTCGACGATCACGCTGTCGACGATGATGCAGTACCTCGGTCAGCATCCGCAGTGGCAGGACAAGTGCCGTGCCGAGTCCGAGGCGCTCGGTACCGATGCGCCGACGCTCGCGCAACTCGACGAACTGCACAGCGTCGATCTGGTGATGAAGGAATGCTTGCGTTTGGTCTCGCCCACGCCTGTGGTTGCCCGCCGCGCGGTCAAGGACACCGAGGTGCAGGGCAAGTTCGTCCCCGCGGGGACGTATGCGTCGGTCGCCCCACACTTCACGCACCACATGGCCGAGTACTGGCCGAACCCGGAGAAATTCGATCCCGGCCGGTTCGCCGACGACCGCCGGGAGGACAAGGTGCACCGCTACGCGTGGGAGCCGTTCGGCGGAGGCGTGCACAAGTGCATCGGCATGTTCTTCGCCGGAGCGGAGATCAAGACGATCATGCATCACCTGCTGCTGCGGTTCGACTGGTCGGTCGACCCCGATTACGTTGCGCCGCTGAACTTCACGTCGCTGCCCTTCCCGGAGGACGGGCAGCCCGTGCAGCTGCGAAAGCGGTAGGTCTATCCGGCGCGGTCGGTGAGCCAGCCGATGATGTTCGCGGTGACCTCGTCGCGGTTGGTCTCGTTGAGGATCTCGTGGCGAGCACCGGGGTAGAGGGTGACGGTGACGTCGCTCATTCCGGCCTCGCGGTATCGGGCAGCGAGGGTCTCGATCAACTGTCCGCCCCCGGCGAGCGGGTCGTCGGTGCCCGAGGTGATGAGCAGCGGGAGATCGGAACGGATCTGCTCGAGGTTGTGCGGGTCGGCGAGCTTGTCGGCCTCACCGAACAACGCGGGGACCGTCGACTCCGGGAGGTCGAAGCCGCACAGCGGGTCGGCGACGTAGGCGTCCACTTCGGCCTCGTCGCGACTGAGCCACTCGTATCCGGTGCGGTGCTCGAAGGCGGCGTTGAACACGCTCAGGTCACCGGCTGGGGCGTCGGCCATTCCGGCGGCGAGGATGTTCAGCGTGGTCGAGCCCGACAGCACCACACCCTCGTACAGATCGGATCGTTCGATCAGAACATGCTGCGCGGCAAACGATCCCATGGAATGCGCGAACAGGAACAGTGGCAGGTCGGGATATTCGTTCAGCAGCGACTCGCCCAACTGCTCGATGTCGGCCCACAAACCCGCGAACGCGGCGGCACCGAAATCGCCGGGGGTGTCGACGATCGACTCTCCGTGGCCGCGATGATCGGACGCCACGACGTGGAATCCGGCGTCGTTCAACGCTGCGGCGAAGCGGGCGTA
>NZ_LVCU01000082.1:0-4364 GCF_001647185.1 Rhodococcus sp. EPR-147 | reverse complement strand
TACGGCGATGGGGATGAAAATCGAACTTATCTCCTACGCCCTGAGCCTCGGAGCGAAATGCTCGACGACGGGGAAGGGTTCGTAGAAATGATGCAGCAGCGTCTTCCACTTCTGGTACTCGGCGGACTTCCTGAAGCCCTCGGTGTGGTCTTCGAGGCGTTCCCATTCGACCAGCAGTAGATACGTATTCGGCTGCTCGATGGCCCCGCGACAATGTCAGATTCTCGAACCCCGGCATCGAGGAGATGATCGACTTCGCGTCGGCGAACGCGGCCTCGAATTCGTCGGTTCGATGGGGGACGACGTGCAGCAGAGCATGTTCGACGATCATCGAGACAGTATGCAAGGCGCGGTCCGACACCGGTTCGGCGGACGTGCAGCTCTAGACGCCTCGAATGCCGGACGCCGTGGCTTTACGGACACAATCCACGCGCGACACCGCACCGAGCTTTGCGTAGATGTTGGTCAGGTGGCGTTTCACGGTCGATTCCGTGATTCCGAGTTCTCGCCCGATCTGCCAGTTGGAACGTGCTTCGGCAACAAGGTGGAGAACTTCGAGTTCCCTGGGCGACAACAGGTTCGGCGGTGCGAGCGTCTCGGAGTCGAGCGCGGAGCTGATCGAATCGCGAGACGTGGACAGCAGTATGTTGTCCGGGCTGCGCTGTACCGAGTGCAACCCGGCGATCAGCTGATCTCGCGCGACGGTTTTGGACAGAAACGCCGATGCTCCAGCATCGAGCAGGCTGCGTAAAAGTTCGGCATCCTGATGCATCGACAGGACGACGATGGAGACGGTCGGTGCCGCGGCGCGAATCGCTGTCACCACTGCATGCGCTCCTGGGCCCGGCATTTCGATGTCGACCACGGCGATGTCCGGGACCTCTCGCGTGATCACCTCGATGGCGGTCGTTCCGTCCGGGCACTGCGCGACCACCTGGAACGCAGGGTCGGTCTCGATCAGCGCTGCGAGACCGTCGCGGAAGAGTGTGTGGTCGTCGGCGAGGATCACCCGGATCGCGTGGCCGGTCACCACCGGTTCCTCCCGAGCGACTCGGCGGTGCGGTCGAGCAACGGCAGCTGAACCTCGACCGTCGTCCCGCATCCTGGATCGGCTGTGATGACGGCGCGCCCACCGAGCAACTCGGCGCGTTCACGAATCGAGGCCAGTCCGCCCACGATCTTGATCGCGGTGACGGCTCCGACGTCGAAACCGCACCCGTTGTCGCGGACGACGGCGCTCAGTCTGTCGTGTTGGGTGGCGAGTTCGACGGTGATTGCGTCGGGCTTGCCATGGATGACGGCGTTGCGGATCGCCTCTCGGAGCAAGAGGTAGAGCTCCTGGGCAACTTCGTCCGCCAGACCCGGTTCTTCCCCGTCCACCGTCACTTCGGTGGCCGTTCCCTCGGGGACGGTCGATTCCAGGTAGGACGTCAACGACTGGCTCAGCGACTCGTCGCCCAACCGCACCCACAGATCCGCCGACACCTGCCGGGTGCTGTCGAAGCTCGACTTGATCGACTCGCGTGCGGTGGAGAGGTGGGCTTCGGCTCGAACAGGATCGCGCGTGCGGTAATGGTCGTAGAGGTCGAGTTGTTGAAGGGCGGCACCCATTCCGTGCGCGATACGGTCGGGTAGGTCGCGGGCGATCCGGCTCCGCTCGTCCTGCTGTGAGGACAGGAGCTTCGTCAGTAGATAGTTGACGTACGGAATCGATCCGACCGCCAACCGTTCTTGGATCTCACGTTGCAGAGCGGTTGCCAGGGCGACGAGGGTATCGGTCTCGGCCGGTCGGTCGACGGCTTCGACGAGGACGGGAAGCAGGGCTTCGAACATCAAGGTGGCTGCGGCCAGCGACTGAGTCGGGTGGATGCCTGATCTGGCGCGCTGCTCGCCGATGGCTTCGCTCGGATCGGGCGAGTGCAGCGTCGATGCCGGCGTACCGAAGGCGGTGAACGCTGTAGCAACGACGCGCACAACGGCCTCGGCCTGACGCGTCAGCTGCACTTGCAACGATCGGTCGGTGAGGACCGGGCTCCCCGAACCGTCGAGAAGGGTTGTGTACGCCGTGACCGCGCGCTCGACGAGTCCGTTCGGCTCGACACTCACTTCGTTCGCCCCCGCCCTGGAGAACCGGACGGATCAGGCCCTTCGAGGCCTGATTCGCTACGCCGATCCTGACCGCGTCATATTAGCGGGACAAACAGCGCAATTGGTACCGAGACGACGCATTCCCGCACGTGGCGGCGACTCCGTTCGAGAGTTGGCCCGAAGTGGTTCATCCGTCGTTCACCGGTAGTTCTCTGCGTGGTTGGGTTGGACATCGAATCGGGTGCTGCTGGGTGTGGATCACAGCAGCATGCACAGCGCGCCCGTGTGCGCACCGTATTGCGAGTACATGAAGGCGTTGTACGGGGTGCGCACATGGCGTCGACGCGGTCGTCCGGCTAGGGCGCATGCTGCTATCGCTGCCGCTCCGCAACCCAATGCGACTGCGGGGACGATGAGACGTTCCTCCACCGTCCACGCCGAGACGGCGAATCCGACGCAGATGATTCCGGCCAGCGAAGCAATGACCAGACAAGTACCGCGCTCGCTCCACATCGCCAGCGTCGACCGTCCGGCGGCCCTGTCACCCTCGACGTCGGACAGGTCCTTGGCCAGACCTCCGACTCCCATCCAAGCGGACATGATGACAGCGAACACGGCCACGGCCGGAGAGATCCCGATGCCGGCCGCCCAGGCTCCGGCAGTGTAGGTGGCAAGTCCGCCTCCGATCACCGAGACCTGGACTCCCCACACTCTGTTCTTCAACGGCGCGGGTCCGGCGGAGTACAGAAAGCCGAGGGCGACCATGACGAGCGCCGATACCAGGACCGTTCGGCCGGCCGACGCGCACAGAATCACACCCGCGCACGCAAGAGCAGGTACGAGTTGGCGAGCCACTCCCGCATGGAGTGTTCCCTGCGCAAGTGGCCGCGTGGAACCGTTCAACCGATCCTCGACGCGGTCTGCAAGACCGTTGAGCAGATAGATCGACCACGTGATGCACAGCCAACCCGCACAGCACAATGCGACGGCCGTCCACCGGGGAACAGCTCCGGCGTCGAGCGAAGCCACGGCGACAACCGCGATAATCCGAAGCTGGAAGATGATCTGCACCGCGGGGCGAGCTTCGGACCAGGCGGAGCGGATCGAGGACCGCAGCGGCCGATCGGGCGCACCGGCAGCGACAACGTGACTCGGCGATGCAGTGCTGGGTCCGACTGTTCCACTACCGGTGGCCATGCGTCGATCGTCTACGGCCGCGCGACGCACGTCTATGGCCCGAGGGTCGTAGTCCACTACGACCTTGGTCGTAGTGGAGGGTGCACCTTCGCGGCGACCCCATTGGCTTTCGGTGTTCTGCCACTTAGCTTTCGAGTTGTAACACCGCACTCGACGGAATCGAACCCGGCGCACGAGTACGACAGTCGCCGACTCTCATCGGCCTACGAAGGTGGAATGCTCGTGAACACGGACTATGTCTGGTTGGCGCTCGGATGGATGGCTTTCATCGCCATCATCATCGTGGTGGTCGTCGTTGCACTGGTGGTCCTGGTACGCGGACGCCAGACGGCATCCCGCTCGGACGAACACCGCACGGTGCCGGCGAAGAACGATCCGGCGGAGTAGACCCCGGACCCGATCTGTACCCCGCATTGCACCGTCGGAGCCGATGCGCGTCGCGCCTTCGGGGATTCCGACGCCAGCCCATGGGAGATCTGCGAGATGAATCGATTGACCGCCGCTCAGTCGGCGATGCTGTTCGACCAGATCGCCGAACCCACGGATGTGGGGAACAACGTCGTGGCGTCGGTGATCGTTGCGAGTGCGGCATCGGCGGCCGCGCACCGATCGGCGTGGGAGGACGCGCTGCGACGCCACCCGGTTCTGACGAGCCGAATTGTGGCTCACGACAGCGGGTTCCGATTCCAGACGGCCGACGGGTCGATGTCGGTCGACGTTGCTCAGGTGCCCGATGTGCGTGACCGGAGCGTGCGAGAGGACCTCGCGCTTCGTGCAATGCAACCGTTCGACCTGTTCGCCGGCCCCCTCGTCCGCGCGGCGGTCCGTTGTGACGGGCACCGTGCCGTGGTGTCGCTGGTGGTCCATCACATCTTGATCGATGTCGCTAGCGCACCACTGATTCTCAACGAATACTTCGCGAACCTGCGAGCACTCGAATTCGGCGAACCGGGAACGAGGATCGATCCAGGAGCGAACTTCGAGCAGTTCGTCGATGCCGAGCAGGCCTACCTGCGATCCGCCGACGCGGAAGCAGACCGAGCGTATTGGCGTGCTGCTGTCGAGGGCTACTCGAACGA
>NZ_LVCU01000081.1:0-7750 GCF_001647185.1 Rhodococcus sp. EPR-147 | reverse complement strand
CGCTCTTCGCGCACATGCGAAGTCCGCCGGTGTGTCGCCGGCCGCACTGTTCCTCGCAGCCTTCCAGCGCGCTCTCGCCGCTGTCTCGACCTCCAGCGCCGCCGACATCGCTGTCGGAATGCCGGTGCTGCAGCGCGACGAACGACATCTGACGACGTTGGGCAGCTTCACCCAACTCGCAGTGGCGCGTTCGCGTGTGGGGCTCTCGTTCGACGACGACCTGCTGGCAGCAGGCGCGGCCATTGCGGGTGCCAGGCGCCACGGACGTCTTCCGCTCTCGGAGTACGCACAGTACGCCGACGAACCGGCACACCTGACTCGCACCACCTTTCTCTACGAGCCGTCACATCTGGCGTTCGGCACTGCCTTCGTTCTCGGCGATCGATGGGAATTCGATCTGTCGGGTTATCGGGCGAACCCGTATCCGGTGCCCTCTCAGACCGGCCAATTCGATCTGAGATTCCAGGTCGGACTGGTGCACCAAAGATATGTCTGTGCAGTGCATTTCGGACCGCGGCATCACCGTGCCGCAGTGCTGATCGCCGAACACATCCGAGACGATCTTCAGCGCATATCGGGACCGGCGTCCATCGCTTTCGTCGAACCGGGTCGCTTCGGTTCGGGTTGGGTGCATCCGGCCGATCGCGAGCCTGCCCCGCCACCTGCCGATGTGATCGCACGAATCGGAGACATCGCGCGTTCGCACCCCAACCGTTTCGCAGTGTCGTCCGGTTCGGACCGGCTGAATTACGCAGACCTGTGGCATTCGGCGAGTCGAGTGGCCCGTCTGCTGAGCGGTCGACGGGGCGAGATCGTGGCCGTGTCGATGCCGAAAGAGCCCGACGCCGTGGCCGCAATGCTCGGGGTGATGTTGTCCGGCAACGCTTTCGTCGTCGTGGATCCGACGTATCCCGAGCAGCGCCGTGACATCATGCTCGCGGGCATCGACGTGGTCGTCGTCGCTACCGGTACTTGGGGCGCGATTCCCGAGACGTTCGCAGGGGCCGTCATCGAACACGGCGGTGCGGTCGGGAGTTCCACGGCCGGTGCACTTCCGATACCCGACCGCACACCTCCGACGCGTGCTGCATACGCCGTTCACACCTCGGGATCGACCGGACGGCCGAAAAGGGTGCTCGTCGGTCGCGCAGCTCTGGCGTACTCCACGGCTGCCCGCGATGTCGTGTACGACGAAGAGCCGCAACGCTTTCTGCACCTGTCGTCGCTGTCGTTCGACAGTGCATACGCCGGTCTGTTCTGGACGTTGGTGCGGGGCGGTGAGCTGTTGCTCGTCGACACCGGGGAACCGCGCTCGACCGCAGAACTGGCCGATATCGTCGCCCATCGGGGTGTCACCCACGTACTTGCCATCCCGTCGCTGTACGAGGCCCTGCTCGATGAATCCACGAGCCTGTTCTCGCTGCGACAGGTGATCGTCGCGGGCGAGGAGTGCACCGAGGCTCTGGTCGATCGACACCGAGCGAGACTTCCCGGTGCCACGTTGACCAACGAGTACGGCCCGTCCGAAAGTGCGATCTGGTCGACCGCCGATCACGTCGCGGCGAGTGAGCCGGTCACGATCGGGCGATCAGTCCCCGGTATCGGTACTCGTGTGGTCGACGAGTCCGGTCGCCCGGTCCCGGCAGGCACACCAGGAGAACTTCACCTGACCGGCACACTGGCGTACGGATACGACGGCGACCCGCGCGCAACGGCCGACAAGTTTCGGCCCGATCCGTGGGGGACCGGCGGACGGCGGGTGTACGCAACCGGGGATCGAGTGCGGGTCGGATCCGACGGTCGGCTGTTGTTCGACGGCCGAGTCGACGAGCAGTTCAAGATCTCCGGGTTTCGTATCGAACCGCGCGAGGTCGAAGCGGTGGTGCGTCGAATCACCGGGCATCAGTGCGTGGCGGGTGTCGCGACGGGGCCTGGTGGACGCCGCGACCTCGTCATCGCCGTCGACGATGCCGTGTTCGCAGACGTGGATGTCGAAGCGATGCTCTCGCGCATTCGCGAGGAGGTGCCTGCACATCTCGCGCCGCGCGCTGTGCGGGTCGTCGCGTCCATCCCGCGCAATGTCAACGGCAAGGTGGACAGGCGTGCGGTTGCGGCATTGTTGTCCGAGGTCGCGGTCCCGACGACCGAGCGCGATGCAGCCGATGTGCCCTCGACCGACGCCGACGGCCTACTCCTGGATGCGGTTCGGCATGCGTTGTCGCGAGACGTCGACGCGAGTCGAACGTTCGTCGAGCACGGCGGCGACTCGATCGCCGCTATGCGGGTCGTGGGATTTCTGCACCGACGGGGTGTGCAGCTGTCACCTCGCCGACTTCTGGCACCGGTACCGCTACGCGAACTGTCGCTCGTCGCGGGACCGGAGGTGGTTCCCTCGGTCCGGCCCATCGGCGATCGGACGGATGCGCTCGCCACCAGCCGTGCTCAACGAGCGATGCTGCTGCAGACCGCGCAGGAATCGTCCCCGGGGGTCTACGTGGAGCAGTTGGTGCTCGAACTGTCGGGTGATGTCGACGTGGTCCGGCTCGCCGCCGCGTGGCGAGCCGTGTTCGACGCCTTCCCTGTCCTCGGTGCGCACGCCACTGCGGCCCCGTACCTCACCCTCGACACCGGACGAGCAGGCACCGTTCCGATCGACGTCCGCCACGAGGTCGTGAATTGGACCGACGTGCTGACCGAAGATCGTGCGCGCGGCTTCACCCTGCCGGTCGACCCGCTCTCGCGGGTGCTGATTGCGCCTCACGCGGAAGGTGTGCGGGTCCTGTGGACTCATCACCACGCAATCGCCGACGGTTGGTCCCTTCCGGTGATAGTCGGCGGCCTCGCGGCCGCGTATCGCTCGGGCGACGTCGGCGAAAGGCAAGCCGGATTCGAGTCGTCGGTGGACAAGTCCGTTGCCGCCCATCGATCGAGTGCACGCCCTCTGGTGGAGAGGCTCACCTCGCCGACGGAGCTCGAACTCGGTGCCACCCGGGCCCACACCATCACTCCACCAGTCGATCTCGATGTCGTGGCCGACCGACTCGGCATCACGGAGGCCGCACTGGTCAACACGGTGTGGTCGTTGGTGCTCGGAAGTGTCTTCGGAATGCAGACCGTCGAGCACGGCATGGTCGGCAGCGGCCGTCACATCGGTACACCCGGGATGGATCGCGCGGTGGGGATGTTCGTGCGGATCGACCCGATCGCCTCGACGTGGACCGACGTCACCGAACTCGCCGACCTCGGTGCTTTGGTCGCCGATCAGGTGGCCGCCGCGATGGACGGACCTGTTGCCACCGGGTGGACACCGGAGACCCTCGTCGTCGTCGAGAACTATCCGCTCGATCCGTCGGCGCTCTCGTTCGGACCAGGGATCGAGACGGCATCGGTGGAGCTCGTCGAACAGACTGAGTTCGCACTGGTTCTGCAGTACCGGACATGGCCGACGAGCGCGCTGCATCTGCACGTCGACACCACGAGGGTCTCGCCGGCAGCCGCAGGAGCCGTGGCTCGACAAGTTCGAGCCGTGCTGTCGGGGCTGGCCACTGCCACGGGTGATACTCCGGTGGCGGAGATCCTCGCCGCCCCCGTGCATCGAGAGATCGATCACGCTGTCGAACAATCGGTTTCGATGGTCGAGAGATTCGCCGAGAACGCGCGGAACCATCCCGCTCGGGTCGCCTTGGTCGACGGTCGCGTCCGCTCGACCTACGCCGGACTGGACGAGCTTCGTCGAGACGACGCGGCTCGGTTGCGTGCGGTCGGCGTCGCGCCAGGGCACGTGGTGGCCGTGCACGCACCGGCGTCCGTGTCGCTGGCCCGTACGCTTCTCGCGATCGCGACCGTGGGTGCCGCCTGGCTGGTCGTCGACGACGACCTTCCGGCCCAGCGAATCGACGCCATGCTCGCCCGATCCGGTTCGCACTGGTCGTTGGTGCCGGGCGGGCGGGCGGTGCGGTCGACCGTGGCGCTGCCGCCGAGGTCCGAGGCGAGCTCGGCCGATCATCTCGCCTACCTGATCTTCACGTCCGGCACCACCGGTGAGCCCAAGGTGATCGCTGTGGAGCACGGCACACTTGCTCGCCATCTTTTCGGTACGTGCTCGCGTTTCGACTATCGGCCGACCGACGTCGTGTTGGTGTTCGGCTCGGTGGCGTTCGATGCGTCGCTCGAACAGTTGTTGGGTGCACTGTATGTCGGCGCAACGGCGGTGGGCAGACCGAAGGACATCGTTGCGCCGACCGAACTCGCACAGTTCCTGAACGACTTCGCCGTCACCGTGTTCAACCCGCCCACGGGCTATTGGACCCAGTTCACCTCCGCTGCGCTGCCCCCGGCTGTGCGCACGGTCATCGTTGGTGGAGAGGCGTTGCCGGCGTGGGCAACTCGCGTACCGGACGGGGTGGCGCTCTGGAACGCATACGGCCCGACAGAGGCGGTGGTGACGGCGCTCGCCCACCGCGTCGACGGCCGGGCGATCGATCCACTCCCGATCGGCACGTCGCAGCCGGGCCGCGGTGCGGCGGTCCTCGGCCCCGATCTGCTGCAGGTCGCCGACGGCGTGATCGGCGAGATCTGGCTGACCGGCATTCTGGCCGCAGGCTATCTGGGAGACCCCCGAAGTACGGCCGATGCGTTCCGGCCGAACTCGGTCACCGGAGCATCGGCGGGCGAACGGATGTATCGCACTGCAGATCTGGGGTTCAGGGCTGCCGACGGTTCCATCACGTTCGTCGGCCGGGTCGACCGTCAGGCGAAGGTCCGAGGATACCGAGTCGATCCGGCCGAGATCGAGACCGCGGCGGTTGCAGTGGACGGCGTGGTCTCGGCGCGCGCACTGCTCGTAGCACCCAGCGACGGTGTGGCGGTGCGCATCGAATGCGTTGTCGTGGTTCGAGACAGGGACGCCCGGTCCGTTCGTGCTGCAATGGGAACCACCCTGCCTGCTCATCTGGTGCCGTCGCGTGTGCACGTGGTCCCCGAGTTGCCGCTGACCCGAAACGGGAAAGTGGACGACGTCGCGTTGCGGACTCGGATTCTCGCCGGTACCTCAGCCGTGGGTGACCCCGGCGACGCCGCCGACATCGACGGGATCGTCACCTCGGCGGTGCGGGAGGTTCTCGGAGTCACCGATCGAAACATCGGGTTCGTCTCCGCCGGAGGCGATTCGCTGCGTGCGCTTGAACTGTCGGCGATAGTGCGGCGCAGCGGTGTCGTACTCGACGTACGGGTAGCCCTCGCCGACGGCACCGTCGATGCCCTGGTGGCAACCGCATCCGTCGACCCGTCTGCCATGGCCGACGGTACCCAGCCGAATCGCAGCCGACTCCTACCGCCGGCAGTGCACTGGTTCAGCGATCGCGTGTCGAGCGAGCCGATCGCACAGTGGAACATGGCAATTCGGCTCGATCTGGATTTCCTGCCGGACAGTGCCCACGTGGACGCGGCAGTAGCGGAGGTGCTTCGCGTACACCCCATGCTTCGAGTCCGACTCGAAGAAACGGACTCGGTTCGGGAGTTCATTCTCACGGAGGCATGCCCTGTTCTGTTCTTCTTCGACACGGTCGAACACGAAGTGACGAACGCGTGCAAGCGGGTGTTCAACCGCTTGACCGGCCGAGTCGGCATCGACAACGGCACACCGATCGGTTTCGGTGTCGTCCGAGCGATGGACTCGGGTGCGGCCACGATCATCGTGCTGGCGCATCACCTCGTCATGGATGTCGTGTCCCTGCACATCGTTGCGGGCGACCTGATCGAGGCCATCGCTCACGGCAACGACGGCGCTCGTCTTCCGTCCGAGCGCACCAGCGTTCACGAGTGGGTGCAATGGCTGGCGTCCGACGCAAGCGCGCCCGGTGCGTACGAGCGATGTCGCGCGGCCTATCGAGGACTGAGGCCGACGGGCGCTGATGCCGGACGCGTCGATCCGGGCACCGAGGGCGACGCGGTCTCGGTGCACCGAAGTGTTCCCGCCGCGGTGATCGACGCGGCGACGGCAGCCATCGGTGCCAGCGTCGAGGAGATCCTGCAGTCGGCGGCGGTCACGGCGTATGCCGAGACAGCAGGCGCATCGCCGGTCGTCGTCGAAGTCGAGACGCACGGACGTGAGCTCGACGCGGAGGGTATCGATCTCACCCGAACCGTCGGGTGGTTCACCGGACTGTCCGCGGTTCCGGTGCACCCCGCGACACCGGGCGAGCAGATTTCCGAGATCCGCGCAAGGAGAACGTGTCTCGGTACAACCGGCCAGCTGCCCACTGTCCTGCGGTACGTCCTCGGGTCGGATCCGTGCCCGGGACTGCGTCCACACGTCGGCGTGAACTACGTCGGGAGACTCGACGCCGATCGGACGGGCTCGGCGGGCGCGTACGGCGAGGGGCACCTGCGTGCCGCGCACGCTGCGCGACCGGGCGCCGTACAGATCGACGCATGGTTCAGAGGCGGGGAATTCGTCGTGGCGGTCGAACACGTGGACGGGGACTCGGCGGAACTGGTGGCGGATGCGATAGTCGCGGCGGTGACAGCCGCGACGACGGCCCGGCCTATTGCGGTCGAGGCAGGACTGTGTGCGATCGATCTGCGCGGCAACACGATCGACGACGTACTTGCTTCCGGGCCTGTCGAGGCCCTCGCGCCGCTCACCGAGGTACAGGAGGCGATGTACCTGCGCAGCGGTTCCGATCCCGCTGCTGCGTACGTCGAGCAGATCGTCCTGAGACTGCCGGGCGGCGTCGAGCTCGACCGCCTGTGCGCAGCCGTCCGATCCGCGGTCGCGGTGATGCCCCTTCTACGCGGCGACATCGTATGGGAGGGGCTCGCCGATCCCATCCTGGTGGTGCGAGCGCACGCCGAACCGGTCTTCGTGTCCGACACCCTCGATGCCGGGATCGAAGTCGATTCTCTTGCCCACGGTTCGGCGCTCTTTCGGGCCACCATCTCGAACGGAGCGCTGGCCCTGACCTTCCATCATCTCGTCGCCGATGGCTGGACTGTCCGAATGCTGCTGCAGCACGTAAACGATCACTATTTCGATCGCCCCGTGCCGACGGACGCCGATCACCGGATGCTCCTGCACATGGTGGTATCGGCGAATCGGCAAAGACCCCCCTCTCTCGACCGTTCCCCGGCCACGCTGCTGCCGCCACTCGATCCGGACGCACCCGCGGCGGGCCACGGGAACATCGATCTGACCCGCTCTGTCGAACCGAGGGCTGCTCGGCAACTCCGGCGGGCCGCCGCCCGACGCGGTGTCACTCTGGCATCACTTGCCCACGCCGGCTGGGCACTGCTGCTCGGCCGGTCCGCTCCGCACGTGCGGTTCGGCAGTGTGGGACAACACCGTCCGGCGGGCCACGACGATGCGCCCGGCATGTACATCGAAACCCGCACGCTGGATGTGCGACTGCCCGCCGATGTCGACGTTCTGCTGAAGTCGATGCACAGCGCTCTGCGAACGGGGGCCGAATCCGATGTGCACGAACATGATCCAAATGATGCCGTCACCGCCGGTGTCGGTGCGATGTACGAGACCGCGGTGATCGTCGACGATGCGCGAGGAACCGGTGCGGCCGCAGAGTTTCTCGGTCGCCCCGTCGATGTGCTGTCGACCCGTGAACGCACAGGTCTTGCGCTGACCGCGTCGGTGATCGACCACGGCGGCGCGTCGGGCATCGAGGTGACCCTCAACTGCGATCTGGAGCAGGTGACGGAGCAGGACGGACACCGCATCCTGAGTGATCTTCTCGCG
>NZ_LVCU01000080.1:0-43836 GCF_001647185.1 Rhodococcus sp. EPR-147 | reverse complement strand
GCACACGTTGACCACCACCAGCACGGCGATCGACGTCGGGGCCGACGCGACCGCGTGGATCGATTCTCATCTGATCGAACTGCGCGAGATTCTCACGACCGAGGGCGTAGTGCGGCTGCGCGGTCTCGGAGAGGCAGTTCGCGAGTTCGACGCGATCACCGAAACCGTGACGGGCGCTGCGCCACTCAAGTACCACGGCGGCGCAACGCCGCGTACTCGAATCGATCGAAACGTGTACTCGTCCACGGATTTCCCGTCCGAGTATGCGATCGATCTGCACTCGGAGATGGCGTACTCGCGTACCTGGCCGCTCTACCTCGCATTCTGCTGTGCGCAACCTCCAGGTTCCGGCGGGGCCACTCCGCTTGCATCGACGGTGGCGATCGCCGAGCGAATTCCGAGCGCACTTGCCGAGCGACTCCGTCTCCTCGGCATCCGGTACCGGCGCGCCTTTCACCCGCTGCTCGGCACCGACTGGCGCAGCGCATATGGCGTGAACGACGAGGCCGAGCTTCTCGACGCTGCCGCCCGACGCGGAGAGGACGTGCGGATCGACGGTGACGTCGTCACGTCGTCGTGGACCCTGCCTGCGTACCGAGACAGCGAGGGCGGCGTCGAGTCGTGGTTCAACCAGATGGTCGCTTTCAACGTGCGCACGCTGCCGTCAGGGGTGCGAGAGGACTTGCTCGACGTCGTGGGTGAAGACGGAATTCCCAAGAACAGTCTGCTCGGTGACGGCACGCCGTTCGTCGAATCCGACATCAGCGCGGTACGCGATGCGGTCGACGCGACATCGACCGCTGTGCCCTGGGCGGCAGGAGATCTGACCATCGTCGACAATCGCCGCTTCGCACACGGACGGCAGCCGTACACCGGCTCCCGGGAGGTGCGGGTGTGCATGACCGGAGAGGGGAGTTGGGTATGACCGCCGACACGTTGTTCGCTCGTTTGGCCGGGGCCTGGGTCGCGGTCGACGACAGTACGGGCCACGAACCGAACGGGGTGACGGCGCACGTGGCCGACACCTCCGTCGATGCTGTCGAGTCCGCCGTCCATGCTGCGCTGACACCGTTTCTGGTGGGGGAAGGCCCTATCGGTTCGCTACGGACGACGCGTACCGGTGCCGGTTGGGTCGTGGACGCCGGTGACATCACCATCACGGCCACATCCGAACGGGTGGAGGTCTCGGGGCAGGTGGACGGGTGGACACTCGATTCGTTGGTCGCGCACTCCATCGCGACCGAAACGGTAGGCCGACTCGACGCGGGTATCGCCGGTCACGTGCCCGTGCCCGCGGCGGAAAAGTTCGAGAACGTCGATGTCGTCGAGCGCATCCGCAGACATGCCCGAATCACACCCGACCGCACTGCAATTCGTTCCGCTACCGCGACTCTCGACTATGCGGAGCTGGTCCGCGCCGCCGAGCTGCGTGCCGACGAACTCGATGCATCACGAGCCGGTCAGGTAGTTGCGGTGCGATTCGATCGTTCGATCGGCTCGGTGGTGGAACTGCTCGGAGCCCTGATCTCGGGGCGCGCCTATCTGTTGTTGTCCTCCGACGACGAATCCGGCTATGCCCGCATCGCATCGACCATCGCCTCGGATCAGGAATCGGCCTCCGGCGGGTTCGATAGAACGTCGGCCTCCGCCGCCGCGTACGTGCAGTTCACGTCGGGAACGTCGGGGAAGCCGAAGGCGATCGTCGTCGAACGCGCTCAGTTGTCGGCCTACTGCGCTTTTCTCGAGGCCGAAAACCTCTGCGGCTCAGGGGTGACCATGCCGGTCCTCAGCGCTCCCGAATTCGACGCCATCGTCAAGCAGATCTGGGGGCAGCTCACCGCCGGGGGCACGGTGGTGCTGCCCGAGTCGGGCGACGTACTACGGGAGATCGACCGCGCAACTGCGATGAACAACGTCTCGATCAACACGGTGCCGGCCGTGTGGAATCAATTCCTGGACGTGGCGACGTACCGTCCGATCCCGACGCAAGGAACGCTACTGCTCGGTGGTGAGGCGCTCGATCCGGTTCTGGTCGACCGCACCCGGGCTCTGTGGCCGGGCGTACGTATCGTCAACCTGTACGGACCGTCCGAATGCACCTCCAACGCAACGTGGTTGCGCGCGGTCACCCGCAGGCGCGATCGCACCCCCATCGGCGCAGCGATCCGTGGTTCGGTCGCAGTGGTACTCGATGACCGCCTCACCCCAGTACCAGTAGGCGCTGTCGGGACCCTGCACATCGCGGGCGACAGCGTTGCGCGGGGCTACCACGCCGACACGCGTCGCACCGCGGCCTCGTTCCTGCCCATGGCAGTGGACTGCGGAACCGGATCGGGTACCAGGATGTACGCGACCGGCGACCGGGTGCGAGCCACGTCCGACGGGCTGGTCTATCTCGGCCGTATCGATGCCGAAGTGAAGGTCAACGGAGTCCGCACCGACCTCGAGGCTCTGCGCAACGACATCGCCGTCGTCCCGGGGGTGACGAGAGCCGCCGTGGTCGTGGTGGACGGCGGGATCGAAGTCGTCGTCGAATGCGCACCGCAACAGCGGGACGATGTGGTCGGATCGGTGCGAGAACGAATCGACACCACCTGGCGACGCGAATTGCGCACCAGCCGGGTGCGTTGGGTGGCCGAGATTCCTCGTACCGAGGTGGGCAAGGTCGACGTCGCGGCCCTCTCCCGGCACGCGGACCAGCCGGCTGTGTCGGAAGGCCTCGAACCGACGGCGGCAGCGGCATCGCCCGCGCCGCCGCACCGCGTGCTCGAGACGATCTGGACGTCCGTGCTCGGATCCGAGCCGACTCGGTCGTCGTCCATCGTTGCACTCGGCGGCGATTCGATGAAGCAGCTCAAGATCGTCGCGCTCTACCGGCGCATCCTCAAAGTGGATGTCTCGCTTCAGGATTTCAAGCAACGCGACACCCTGGGTGAACACGAGGACCTGCTCCTCGAGCGCGTGGACATTGCTCACCTCGACCGAATGGCCGCATCCTTGAACGGTGCGAAACGGTGAGCGACATCGACCTCCTCCTCGCTGTCGCAGACATGGGGGTCGACGCGAAGGAGGCCGCAGATCTGCGGGCACCGAGCCCGTACCAGGAACGGCTCTGGAGAGCGCACTGCGCTGCACCGTCGACCGCATATTCGGTGCCGTGTGTGTTCGATCTGGACGGCGGAGACAGCGCACGCGTGCTCGCGGCGATCCTCGAGGTCCTGGCAGCGCACGACGTGTTCGCCACGCGCATCGTCGACGCGGACGGCCCCGGCTTCGCGCTCGAACCCGTCGGTCCGATCGTTCCCGAGATCGCTGTCGTGGCCGACATGGACGCCGCGACCGAGGAACTGCTGGCGCGTGGGTGGTCGAGCGGACCGTTGGTGCGAGTCGCCCTGTTTCGCCGAGAGGGACGCTCGGACCGCATCGCCATGGTGTTCCACCATGCCGTGATCGACGGCCATTCGGTGTCGCTCCTGATCACCGACATCGCCCGGGAGCTCGCCGAACCGGGTGCGTCCTCGATGCGGACTCGTCCCCGGTACCGCGATGTTGCCCGCGTACGGCGTTCGTCGAGGTCGTGGTGGACAGACCACCTGTCCACGGTGCCGTATCACCGAGCCTGGCGGCCGTCCGAGCCCGGCGAACCCGTCGTCAGCCGTGGCCCGGTGAAGGCCGGTCGCCGGGATGCCACGAGCTGGTTCACTGCAGTGGCCGTCACGCTGTCGCGGCTTCTGGGCTCGGAGGTTCTGTGCCTGTCGGTGCCACTGGCCAACCGTCGAGAGGTCGAGGAATTCGACGTGGTCGGCCCACTCGTGAGCACCGTGCCTCTGGTCGTCGAGGTGTGCGAGTCCGACAGTCTCGGCACGGTTCGTAGCCGCATCGAGGCACTGGTCGAGGATGCGAGCGGGCATGCCGATGTGGATCTGGCAGGCGTGGTCGCCAACCTCCGCCGCGATGACCCCGAGTTCTTTCTGCCGACCGAGGTGTTCGTCAACGTCCAGAGCGTCGATCGATCCGACATCGCGCTGGGCGACGCGACAGCTCGGCCTGTCGCAGTGCACACAGGTGAGATGAAAGGCGCACTGACGGTGAGTATCTCGGCGACCGAATCGCCGGAGGTGCAGATCGAGTCGGCGCTGCCGGGTTGGTCGGCGGTGACACACGACGGCATTCGAGACGTCCTGCTCACCGTTCTCCACGCAGATTCGTCCGTGTCCGTCGGGGAACTCTCGGTCGGACTCACGGGTAGGACGGCGTGTCGATCGACGCTCGACACCTCGATTCTCGCGCCGCTGCTGTCCGCGACAGACGATTCCCGAGTAGCGCTGGTGGCACCCGATCGCACCCTCACGCGTGCGGAGCTGGTTCGGGAAATTCGAGTGCGTGCAGGAGTTCTGACGCAGCACGGCGTGGTCTGCGGAGACGCAGTCCTGTTGTCGGTCGAACGTGACCACGAGTTCGTGGCATGGGCTGCGGCGATCATGGCGCTCGGAGCAGCCTATGTTCCGGTGGACACTCGGCACGGCGCAGCCCGCATCGCTTCCATTGCGGCACAGTCGAATGCGAAGTCCGGTGTGTTCTCGGACGCCGCCGATGCTCCGCCCGGTCTCGACGCGATCGACCGCGAACCGGTGGTTCCCGAGGTCGATGCGGTCGAGTTGCCGACTGTCGTGTCAGGTCTCCCCGCGTACGTCATCTTCACCTCGGGCACCACCGGCACTCCCAAGGGTGTCCCGGTCACTCACGCCAATCTGTTGGCATTGCGCGATGCCACCGCGTCGATCATCGAGCCGAGCGACATCGTCTCCGCAGTGCACGCGTTCACCTTCGACTTCAGTGTCTGGGAGATATGGACGGCGCTCTCCCGTGGGGCGCGCGTCGTGATCTACGGGGAGGACGTCGCTCGCGACCCCTTCGAATTGGCCGTGCGGCTGAGCGCGGACAGTGTGAGCGTTGTGTCGCTGACGAACTCGGCGTTCGGGTCGCTCATTGCGGCGCGGCCGGTTCTGCCGTCGCTGCGACGCGTGGTGCTCGGCGGGGAACAGGTCTCGTCCGGCTACGTGCAGCAGTGGCTCGACGCAGTCGAACACCCCGCGGGGCGCGTCGAAGTCATCAACATGCTCGGTGCCACCGAGACCACGGTGCACACCACTCGGCGGGTGGTCACCCGGACCGATCTCGAGGCCTCCGCCGTCCAGGTGGGGGAACCGCTCGCACATCTCGACGTCGTCGTGATCGACGCGGCCGGGCGGGCACTGCCGAGGGGCCTCGAAGGCCAGATCACCGTTCGTGGTGCAGGTCTGGCTCTCGGCTATCTCGGCCGCGGTCGATTGACAGCGTCGGCCTTCGTTCCCGATCCGTTTCCCGATGCTCCGCCCGGTTCGAGGCTCTACCTCACCGGCGACAAGGGCCGGTGGCTCGCACCACGGGAACTGCACGTCGACGGTCGCATCGACTCTCAGGTGAAGGTTCGCGGACACCGGATCGAAACGGCCGGTGTCGAGGCCGTGCTCGAGCAGCTCCCCGGCGTTCGGCGGGCCTGCGTCGTCGCCCACGAGAACCGCCTGCTCGCGTTCGTCGACGCCGCCGACGACTGCGCCGATCTGTACGCCGGTGCAGCGGATGGCCTGGCTGCCTACGAGGTACCCGACCGATTCCATCGCGTGCGCGCGTTCCCGGTGACGGTCAACGGCAAGCTCGATCGGCGAGTGGAGTCGCTGACTGCTGTGGCGCTCCCGCCGGAGGTGAGGCGGCGTGACGAATCGGATTCTGCCCGAGGGTGGTTCGAGCGCGCGCTCACCGATGCGCTGGGAGTTCGGTCGCACGACGAAGACCGTTCGTTCTTGGCCAACGGCGGTGATTCGATTCTCGCAGTCCGCCTCGTCAGCGATGCCCGCTCGCGTGGAACAGAACTCGGAATCGGCGATGTACTCGGCGCATCGAGTCTGAGAGAACTTGCCGCACTTGTTGCAGACCGTGGGCCCAGGACCGAGCCCGAAGACGAAGAGCTGCTGCCGTTCTCGCTGATCGACGCCGAGGTTCGTGATGGCCTGCCCTACGACGTGGCCGATGCGTACCCGTTGTCGGCAGCGCAGGAGGGCATGTTGTTCCATATTCGCTCCGATTCGGCCGTTGGGGTCTACCACAACACGGTCAGCGTGCGCATTCGCGGTGGGCTCGATCCGTTGGCGTTTCGAGTGGCAGTCGCCGATACCGTGCGCAGGCACGAGGTGCTGCGCACCTCCGTTGACGAGTGGAGTGCAGCGGAGCCCCTGCAATTGGTGCATCGGCACGTGGCCACACCCCTGTCGGTGGTTTCGGTGCCTGCCGGTTCGGACGCCGATGCGGTGATCGACGAGATCGTCTCCGCGGAACGGGTGCGCCCGTTCGGCCTCGACCGGGCACCGCTGTTCCGCCTCACGCTGGTTCGCGTCGCGCCGGGGGAGGACCAGCTGATCATCAGCGACAGCCACCTCGTGCTCGACGGGTGGAGTTGGACCTCGACATTGGCCGAGGTCGTCGACCGGCACAACGCTCTGATCCGACGAGATCAGGCGTACGACACCCTCTACCCACCCGTACCCGTCAAGTTCGTCGACTACGTTGCAGCAGAACGACGTGCGCAGTCGTCCGCTGCGACATCTCAGGCCTGGTCCGAGCACCTGCGCGGCGTCCGGCCGCGCCGGGTGGCCGATGTTCGCAGCATCGGTGACAGAGACGTCCGGCGCACAGAGATCGATGCCGACGCTCTGCGTGAACGTGCGGCAGCAGCAGGTATTTCGGTTCGTCACCTCGCGATGGCCGTGCACGTTCACGCGCTGGCCGACGTCTTCGGCGATCGTGAACTGGTCACCGGTACAACCGCGAACGGCCGGCTCGAGCGCGAGGGCGGTATCGACGCCCGCGGGATGTTCCTGAACATGCTGCCGCTGCAACTGCGTGCCCTGGCCGATCCGATCGCGACAGCGGAGGAATGCGCCCGTACCGAGGCAGCCTTGATGCCGCACCGACGCCTGCCGAACGTGGACATCACGACGGCCGTCGGCAAGGGACCGTTGTTCGACTACGGATTCAATTTCGTTCGTTTCCATCGTCTTTCGGACATCGAGAAGACGCACACCTTCGGATCGAAAGACGACGATTCCCACTTCTCGCAGGAGGACACCGACTTCGCCCTGATGGCGACGTTCTCGATACACCCACCCGAGCATCGGCTCGCGTTGATGCTCGTCGTCGACACCGCCCGTGTGTCACCGCCGCGGCACCGACGGATCATCCAGGCGTACCGCGCAGCACTGGCCGACGCGGCGACAGCGGTCGACGCCACCGAAGGAGACACCTCGTCATGAAAACATTGCTCGCAGTTCTACTTCGAGGCGGTCGCGGAATCTCGGCCCTGGCCGTGATTGCGGGAATCGTCACCGGTGTTGCCACCATCGTCATGGTTGCAACCATCACCAGCGCGGTGACCTCCGACACCGGACTCGACGCACTGGCACCGTTCGTCGCGGCGGCCGTGGCGGTACTGCTGTCCGGTGCGTTGGCCTCGAACGCGTTGGTGCGGGTGACACAGAAGTCGGTCGACCGACTGCGCACGAAGCTTGTCGACGACCTTCTGTCGGTGCCGCTGCGCGGATTCGAGTCGTTCCGCACGGCCCGCGCGATGGCGGTGCTCACCGAGGACCTCGCCGCCGTGGGGCAGGCCGTCCAGTCCTTGCCGTTGCTGCTCATCAACTCGGTGATCGTCATCTGTGCACTGGGGTACGTAGGCATACTCTCGCCCATTGCGCTGGGAGTGTTGGTACTGGTCATCGTCATTGGCGGCAGTGTGTACGCGTTCGCGAACGGCAAAGCCGGAGCTCACATGTACCGAGCTCGAGAAGCTCAGGACGGACTGCACGAGACCTACCAGGCCATCACGCACGGCTTCAAGGACGTGAAGCTCAGCTCCCGGCTGAGGGCATCCCTGGTGGAGCAGGACCTGCGTCGGCAATCGGCCGACTACGCGCGCAGTGTCGTCAGAGGTTCCACCGTCAGCCTCGTCACGGGGTACTGGGGGCAGATGCTCTTCCTGGCGTGCGTCGGTGCCGTCGCCTTCGGCGGGGACGCCCTCGGTATTCCGGCGCAGGATCGGGTCGGTGTCGCACTGGCGGTTCTGTACCTCAACACCCCGCTAGTCACCGTGCTCAACATCGGACCGGTTCTGTCGCGTGCCGTCGTGGCACTGCGCCGAATCGGCGAGGTCGCGACACTGCGCGAGGACAGCGAAACTGTCGTCGCCGTCGAGCGGCCCGCCGTGGTCGACGAGATCGGCGTCGAGGGTATGACATTCGCGTACGACGCTGCCTCGCCAGGTGAGGCCTTCGCGATCGGACCGGTGACACAGCGCTTCGCCCGCGGCACCATCACCTTCCTCGTGGGCGGAAACGGGAGCGGCAAAAGCACATTGGGCCGCGTCCTGGCCGGGTTGTACACCCCGGACGGTGGAGCGCTCGAGGTCGACGGCAGTGCACTCTCACAGAATGAGATCGTCGCCTATCGGGAGAACGTCTCGGCTTGCTTCGCCGACTCGTACGTGTTCGGACGGTTGCGGTCGGCCGATCCCGAGGTCGCCGCGCGTGCCCGCTACTGGCTGCACGAGCTCGGTCTCGACGCGGTCGTCGAACTCGACGGGGAACGGCTGATTTTCGAGGGGCTCTCGAGCGGACAGCGCAAGCGGCTGGCCCTGGTGGAAACGCTGGCCGACCCGCGCGATGTCGTGGTGCTCGACGAGTGGGCCGCAGAACAGGATCCGGAGAACCGCCACCGCTTCTACACCGACATCCTTCCGCGCATTCGCGACGAAGGCCGCATCGTGATCGTCGTGACCCACGACGATCGCTACTTCGACCTGTGCGATCACCTCGTCAAACTCGAGCGGGGCGCGCAGGTGTTCGTCGACCAGCCCGTACACAACTGACGCAAGCCATCACGCAACCAGTCGAAGGAACAGGGGATCACAGTGCAGGACAACATTTCCGAATGGACCGTCGTACGGAACGACGAGGAACAGCATTCGATCTGGCCGGCGAAGCGACCACTGCCGCTGGGGTGGTACGAGGTTGGATTCACCGGCGACCGTGAGGCGTGCCTGGACCACATCGAACTGGTGTGGACCGACATCCGCCCTTTGTCGCTACGCCGCGCGCTGGGGGTGGCGTGATGACCGTCCTCGATACTGCGTCGGGAGTCCCCGCGTCGCTGGCCAGGACTCTCGTGGGCGATTTCCTGCCGATGACCATCGACATCGAGCGTTCGTCCGGTTCCTACCTCTGGGACGAAGCAGCCGGGCGACCGGTCCTGGACATGGGGATGTTCTTCTCGTCGTCCCCGCTCGGCCACAATCCCACACCGCTCGCGCATATCGAGGCCGAGCGAAAGCTGTTGGCAGCAGCCAAGATGAAGCCCTCGAACCCGGATTTCGCCTCCCGGGTTCTGGCCGATTCGGTCTCGACCTTTCGTCGCCTGCTCATGCCGGAGGACATGCCGCATCTGTTCCTCATAGACGGTGGTGCGGCTGCCGTCGAGAACGCACTGAAAGTCGCCTTCGACTGGAAATCCCAGCGTGCAGGCACCGACGAAACGAAACTGCAAGCGCTGCATCTTCGTTGGGCTTTCCACGGTCGCAGCGGTTACACCATGTCTCTGACCAATACCGATCCGGCCAAGACGGCGCGGTTCCCCAAATTCGACTGGCCCAGAATCGAAGCCCCGGCTCGCGGTGAGGACGGCGGTGACGAAGCCGACCGAGCCGAGCTCAGTGAGGCCGAACGTCGGACACTCGCCGAGATCGAAGCGACCCTCGTCGCCGACGGTGACAGAATCGCGTGCTTCGTCTACGAGCCGATTCAAGGGGAAGGCGGGGACCGACACCTGGGTGCTGCATTCCTCAGGGCCGTGCAGTCGTTGTGCGTCGAGCACGACGTCCTCACCGTCGCGGACGAGGTCCAGACCGGTGGCGGCACAGTCGGGGCGCGGTGGGCGCACGAGGCATTGGGACTGCATCCGGACTTGGTGGCATTCGGTAAGCGGTTGCAGGTGTGCGGGGTCATCGGTGGCCGTCGCGTCGACGATCTCGACACCAATGCGTTCGCTGTACCAGGTCGGATCAGCTCGACCTGGGGCGGTTCTTTGGTGGATCTGGTTCGCTTCGCACTGCTCTACGAATACATCGCGCGAGAGAACGTGATCGCGCGAGCGGCGGCGATGGGCCCCTTCGTGCGCGCCGGACTCGACGCGATGGTGAGTTCCTCGGGCGGTCGTGTCACTGCGGCCCGCTCACGGGGCTTGTGGGGAGCCGTCTCACTGTCCTCGCGCGAGCTGCGCGACGCAGTGCTCGGCACGGCACTGGACGAATACGACACTGTGCTCCTGCCGTGCGGGACGAGGTCGATTCGTTGGCGTCCGTCCCTGTTGGTCACCGAGCAGGAGCTGGCGCTCTCGTTCGATGCAGTGACTCGGTCACTGACGGCGGTGGGTCGCTCGTGACAGCCTCCGTCGACGAACTTGTGCTCACCGGGCTCTCGGAGCGTTTCGGTGTCCGGCCCGTGCAGCTCTGCGTGGACGGTGAATTGAGCGTCACCGCACTCGTACATCGGAGCACACAGGTCCGCGAGGCCCTGTTGCGTGCCGGCGTCGGCCGCGGGCACGTCGTGGCCGTGAAAGGCCGCCGCGACTCCTGGTTGCTACCGACGTTGCTCGGCATTCTCGGTGCCGGTGCCGCCTATGCGGTCATCCCGTACAACAGTCCGCAGGCGGTCGAGGCGCAGCTGCTCGAGACCGTCCAGCCGGCCGCCATGGTGGTGTGGGAGGACCTGCATCCGGCGTCCTGGCGCGGACGCCCGTCCATGGCACTCGGCGACGCCGTCGTCTTCCTGTTCGGTTCGTTCGAGCCGGTGTCGCCCTCGCCGCGCAGCATCGACGACCCCGCGTACATCATCACCACATCCGGGACATCGGGTACGCCGAAAGCCGTTCTGGTGCCGCACCGAGCCGTGCTGGCCTTTCTCGACGCGGCCCGCGGAGTCGTCGCCCTCTCGACATCCGATGTCGTGGCTGCGCGTTCGTCCGCTGCCTTCGATCTGTCGGTGTGGGAACTGTTCGCATCGGTGGAGGCAGGCACCACCGCAGTCCTCGTCGTGGAGGGTGTTGCGGCCGATACTGCTCGGCTGCACGAACTGCTCGCGCAGACAGGTGCGTCCGTGCTCGCGACCACGCCGTCCGCGGCTTATCAACTCGGTGCTCACGACCAGGCAATCGGGGGCGGGCTGGCGCTGCGATCGTTGCTGGTGGGCGGTGAGGCCTCCGACGGCGGCAGGCTCGCCGACGTCATGGCAGCACCGTCTTTCGGCCGGTGCCGACTCGTCAATTGGTACGGCCCGACCGAGGCCACGGTGTCCTGCACCGGCGGCGAACTCGTCGAACAGGATCTCGCCCAGCCGAGAACGTCCATCGGGCCCGCTCTGTCGGGTGTGCGAACGGCGGTAATGCCGGTCGCGGACGGTGCCGGTTCGGTCGACGGCCTCGGACAGCTTGCGGTGGGCGGCGACCAGCTCGCGCACGGATACCTCGGAAACTCGCGCGCGACCGCAGCAGCGTTCGTCCCGGACCCGGAAGGTCACGGTGATCGGTTGTATCTCACCGGGGACATCGTCGGTACCGACGCGGGCGACCGCTTCGTCTATCACGGCCGCGCCGACGACCAGGTGCAGTTGCGGGGGTACCGGCTCGAGCTCGGCGAGGTGGAACGAGCGATCGCGTCGCACCCGGGGATCCGGTGGTCCCATGCCACGGTCGGCGGCACGGACCTCGATGTTCTCGTCGCATATTTCGCCACCTTCGACGATGTCGATGTCGATCGTGCGGAGTTGTGGTCGCAGCTCTATCGCACGCTGCCGCGCCACGCAGTGCCTGCCGCTCTGGTGAACGTGGTCGAGGTCCCAGTGACCGTCGGCCAGAAGTTGGATGTCGCGAAGTTGCCCGCACCGGTGATCACCGATTTCGTTGCCGGTACCACCGCGGGCCGGGCGGCGGAGACCGAAACCGAGGAGCGGTTGCTGACGCTGTGGCGACGTCTGCTGGGAATCGAGGAGATCGGTACCGATCACCATTTCTTCGCGCTGGGCGGCCACTCCCTGTTGGTCGCGCGCTTGGTCAACGGCATCGCCCGTGAGTTCGGGGTGCGGTTGCAGTTGGCGGATGTAGTGGAGGGACTGACCGTGCGCGAGATCGCGTCGGTCGTGGACAGAGAAACGAATCGTCTGTCGGTCGGCGCATCGGCGTCGAGCCGTGGACAGGAGGAGATGTCATGGTGACCACGAGGGAGAGGCCCCCGATCGAGGGCGCGAAGAGGGATGGCTCCATCCTGGAGCGATTCGCGGGAGTGGCCAGGTGGAGCTACCGTCATCGTCTCGCAGTGCTTGCGGGATGGCTTGTAGCGCTGGTGTTGTCGGCCGGCGCATACGTCGGACTCGGTATGTCCGAGTTGTCTCCTGCGGAAGGGTTCGTCGGCGAGTCCGGCGCGGCGGAGCAATTGGAAACGGGCTCGGACTTCCTGTCCTCGCGCACCGAAACCATTCTGGTCCAGGGCAACTCGGCGGAAGACTCCGATCGAATCGCGGACGAGTTGGCCGCGGCGCTTGCGGGGACGGCGCAGGAGCCTCCGGAGAAGTTGACGGCCGCTGCCGGGGACCAACGGGTTCTGCAGGTGCTGCTACCCGATGAGCAGGCATCGCCGTCCGAGCGCGCGCAGGGGATCGAGTCTGCGATCGAGAGCGCCCGCGAGGCCAACCCGGGTGCTGCCATATCGGCTACCGGGCCCATCTCGGTGCAGGCCGACGTCACCACCAGTTACGGTGAGCGACTGGTCTTGCTGGAGATGCTCAGCCTCCCCGTCACGGCCGTCGTGTTGTTCCTCGTGTTCGCCGGTCTGATTGCCACGTTGATCCCGCTTGTCACCGGTCTCGCCGTGGTGGCACTGGCCATCCTCTGGAGCGGGCCGACGTCGTTGTTGGTGCCCATGGAGAGCAACCAGATGAGTGTCATCTTGCTGATGGGTCTCGCTCTGGGCGTGGACTACTCGTTGTTCTTCGTCAGACGCGCCCGCGAGGAGTTCGCCCGGTCCGGTGACGCCGACGCGGCCGCCACGATTGCGGTGTCGATGACGGTGCGCTCGGTTCTGGTGGCAGGTCTGGTGACCGGTGTCTCGGTGATCGCAGCCTTCCTGACCGAATCGCCAATTTTCCACTCGCTCACACTCGGCATCATTCTCGTCGTCGTCGCCGCGATGCTTGCCTCGATCACCTTGCTCCCGGCGCTGTTGGCGTTGGGGCGTCGACGAGTCGTCAAGCAGTTGTTCGGCAAGACCCCGAACGACGCGACGGAGGAGACAGGTTTTTGGGGTCGCCTGTCGGGCACGGTCGTTCGGCGCCCGATGCCTGCGCTGCTCGCCGGACTGGCCGTGATGGTCTTGTTGGCAGCACCGGTCGCGACCATGAAGTTGCAGTTTCCGGGAACCGACAGCATGCCGCGCACATTCGAGACGCTGCGCACGCTGGACGACGTCTCCGAGCAGTTCCCGCTGTACGGCGTCAGCCATACCGTGGTCACCGAGACCGGCGGTGACGTAGCCGGTACCTCGGCGGTCCTCACCGACATCGCCGAGGACGCGGCCGGGCTGCCCGGATTCGACGGGCAGGTACGAGAGGTTCAGATCTCCACGGACGAGTCGGTGGCGCGCATCGAGATCGGCACCGACGCAGACGGTATCGACGCGCAATCGGCGAGGGATTCCCTGAACGAGTTGCGAGGCAAGCTCGTTCCGGAGTTCGCGGGTGATCGTGAGATTCTCGTCGGTGGTGAGACCGCGGTCAGCGTCGATGTCTCGGAATCGACGTCGCGTGATCTGTTGATCGTCATCCCGATCGTCCTGCTGGTCGCTTTCGCGCTGATCTACCTCGCCTTCCGTAGTGTCGGGCTGGCCGCTCTGAGTGTGGGCCTGAATCTGCTGTCGGTGCTCGCGTCCTACGGAATCCTGGTGCTGTTGTTCCAGTACGGCTGGGGTGCAACGGTGTTCGGATCGGAGTACGTCGGCCCGGTGGTGACTTTGCTGCCGGTGATGATGCTGGTCATCCTCATCGGCCTGTCGATGGACTACCACGTCTTCATCCTCACTCGGGTGCGCGAAGCATTCGGTCGTGGCCTCGGTCTCGAGGATGCAGTCCGGCAGGGTGTGGTCCGGTCCGCACCGCCCGTCACTGCGGCTGCGGCCGTGATGGTGGTGATCTTCGCGATGTTCACGCTGTTGCCGACGCCGGAGATGAAGCAGCTCGGTGTCGGGCTCGCCGCGGCAATTGCTTTGGACGCGACTGTCGTTCGCGGCATTCTGGTCCCTGCCGCATTGCGACTGCTGGGGGCCGGCGTGTGGAAGCGCTCGCTCGACGGCGCGGGGCATCACTGACCACGACGCCGGCCGATCACATTACGGACAGGAGCTCGAGAAGGATGGCGACCATAGCGGCAGGTACCCGACGACTCGTCGTGGGAGTGGTGGTGACTCTAACCTTCCTTCTCGGGCTCGCGCCCGGTCCTGCTGCGGCATTGTCGTTGTCGAACACGGAGCTGCAGAATGCAGTGGACGGATGGGCGGCCGAGATCGGAGCCCCGGGAATGTCGGTCCAGGTTCTCGACTCGGACGCGGTGGTGGCGGAAGCATCGATCGGTGTCGACGGTAACGGCGAGCCCGTCGATGCCTCGACACCGTTCGTGTGGGGCTCGGTGTCCAAGCAGTTCACGGCGGCCACCGTCGTCGGGTTGGAACGGCAGGGTGCACTCGACGAGTCCACGCCCGTCGTGGACATCGTTCCGCGAGCGCGGGACATGCTGGGCGATCCTGCAGCGACAGTCGACGACCTGGTGCACCACACCAGCGGCTTGCCGCACGACATCACGGTCACCGACGACTGGTCCCGCCGCGGCTCGGCCGTCGACGCAGTCGCGACCATCTCGCAACCGGCGGGGACGACCGAACGTGGATCGTTCCGGTATTCGAGCCTGAACTATCTGCTCCTGCAGGCAGTCGTAGAGTCGGTGACGGGGGAGTCGTTCGCCGATGCGCTCGACGCCGAGGTCCTCGCGCCTGCCGACACGTCCGCCATCACCGATCCGGAGCAGTTCACCGAAGATGTTCCACCGGGTCATGTGCCGTTCTTCGGCTCGGCCCGACCCATCGACGTCGGTGTAGATTCGGCTGGTCTGGGCTACGGCTACCTCGCGGGCTCCACGGGCGATCTCGGACGCTACGCATCCTGGCGACTGAGCCAACTGCAGGGCGGGGAGGACACAGCTCCCGAGGTCGACACCGGCGAGGGCACCGAGTACGGCGACGGATTGTTTCACGAGAAGATCGCCGGCCAGGACGTGTGGTGGCATTCCGGAGCCGTCCCCGGCTACTACACCTACGTGGCATTCGTGCCCGCCCTGGACAGGTCAATGGTGTTGGCCACCAATCGATACGTCGAGATCGAAGTTGAACACATTGCCGCGGTGGGAAGAAGTCTCACCACGCTGGTCATCGACGGGTCGACCACCGGCCTACCGTCGTCGTCGGCTCCGATGGTGTTGGGTGCCATCTTCGCGGCCGTGGCGGTCCTGCTCGCCATCGTCGTCTGGGTCACCGTTCGACTGTTCACCGGGCAGGTTCGACAGCGTTCGCTCGGCGGTGCAGTGCTTCGGATCGCGATCACCACGGTGTTGGGCGGGTCGGTGCTGATCGGTGCCTACATCGGGGTGCCGTCTATCGTCGGTGCGTCACTGTCGGTCATGGCGCTGTGGGCTCCCGACGTCACCCTGGCGTTCTGGATTCTGCTCGGCACGGTGTTCCTCGCATCGGCACTGGTCGTGGCCGATCAGGTTGTCAACTACAGCCGAATTCGGCAGACCTGATCGGGCGGACGAACCCACACGGACAAGCTGCTCCCCGGCCGCAGGGCCGGGGAGCAGCGTCGGTCGAGGTGGTCTTACTTCGCGGAGACGCGCACGAGTTTCTTGTTCACGAACTCGTCCATGCCCCACGGTCCCAGTTCGCGGCCGACGCCGGAGCGCTTGACTCCGCCGAACGGCAGGCCGGGCAGGGTGGTGCCGTGCTCGTTGACGAAAGCCATGCCGACCTCGAGCTGCTCGGCCACGTCGCGAGCCTTGTCCAGGTCGGCGCTCCACACCGAGCCGCTCAGTCCGTATGCCGAGGAGTTCGCCAATTCGATTGCCTGCTGCGGGCTTTCGACCTTGTAGATCACCGCTGCCGGTCCGAACAGCTCCTCGCTGTACGCACGCATGTCCGGGGTGACGTCGGTCAGCAACGTCGGCTGCACGAATGCACCCGGCCCGTCGATCTTCTTGCCGCCGGTCAGCAGCGTTGCGCCCTTGGCGACGGCGTCGTCGATCTGCTCGATCAACGTGTCGGCTGCGGTCTGCGACGACAGCGGGCCGAGGGTGGTGTTCGCGTCCAACGGATCGCCCGTCTGCACTGCCTCGAACGATGCGGTCAGCTTGGTGACGAAGTCGTCGTAGAACTCCTCGGCGACGAGGATGCGCTTGGCTGCGTTGCAGGCCTGGCCTGCGTTGGACAGTCGCGCCCGGGTTGCGGACTCGACGGTGGCGTCCATGTCGTCGGAGTCGAGCATGATGAACACGTCCGAGCCCCCGAGTTCGAGAACGACCTTCTTGAGGTTGCGTCCGGCGGTTTCGGCGACCGAGGTTCCGGCCCGCTCGCTACCGGTGAGCGAGACACCCTGCACGCGTGGGTCGGCGATCATCTCGGCGATCTGATCGTTGGTCGCGAAGATGTTGATGTACGCGTCCTGGGGGAGTCCGGCCTGTTGGAAGATCTCCTCCATCAGCAGAGCCGACTGCGGGCAGTTCGGTGCGTGCTTGAGCAGAATCGTGTTGCCCACCATCAGGTTCGGGCCTGCGAACCGGGCCACCTGGTAGTACGGGAAGTTCCACGGCATGACGCCGACGAGCGCGCCCACCGGCTTGCGCTGCAGCACAGTGTCTTCCGCGCCGGGGACGTCGAGCTTCTCGTCCTCGAGCAGCGCGGGACCGTTGTCGGCGTAGTAGTGGTAGATGTTCGACGACAGCTCCACCTCACCCTGGGATTCGGTGAGCGGCTTACCCATTTCGAGCGAGATGGCCCGCGCCAGTTCGTCCGAACGTTCGGTGTAGAGATCGGCGACCTTGTGCAGAATTTCGGCGCGGTGCTTCGGTGAGGTCTTGCGCCACGTCTGGAAGCCGGCGTGTGCGTCGGCCAATGCGCGCTCGACGCCGGCCGCATCGAGAGTTTCGAATTCCTTGACAGTTGTGCCGTCGGCAGGATTGACAGTTTTGTAGGTCGTCATATTCGGTTCAACGGTCGGGGAGGGGTCCGTTGTTCCGATCCGGGCAAATCGGATGCTCCGACGGTGGTCAGAGGCGGGGCAGGGGTAGGTGGCGAAAACCTTTGAGCGCCCTACCGGTCGGTAACTTGGAACCGCCGATGGAGTGATACCCCACTGGCACGCACAGCGGCGGGTTCAAAGATTAAAGTCGACGGTGGACGCATCCAAAAGACGACGTTGAAACTGAGGCAAAGGCGAAACATGACTGCGAAGAAGCCGACCATCATCTACACCCTGACCGACGAGGCGCCCATGCTGGCGACTCACGCGTTTCTGCCGGTCATACGTTCTTTCGCCAGCGCGGCCGAGATCAACGTCGAGTCGAGTGACATCTCCGTTGCCAACCGCATCCTCGCCGAGTTCCCCGACTACCTCAACGAAGACCAGCGAGTGACCGACAACCTCGCCGAGCTCGGCAAGCTGACGCAGCTGCCCGAGACCAACATCATCAAGCTGCCCAACATCAGCGCCTCGGTTCCGCAGCTGCTCGCTGCCGTCAAGGAACTGCAGGACAAGGGCTACGCGATCCCCGACTTCCCCGGCAATCCGAAGACCGACGAAGAGCGCGAGATCCGCGAGCGTTACACCAAGTGCCTCGGTAGCGCGGTCAATCCCGTTCTGCGTGAAGGCAACTCGGACCGTCGCGCGCCGAAGGCCGTCAAGGAATTCGCCCGGAAGCACCCGCACAGCATGACCGAGTGGTCGATGGCGTCGCGCACCCATGTCGCGCACATGCGCGAGGGCGATTTCTACCACGGCGAGAAGTCGACGGTCGTCGACGGTGACCGTGAGATCAAGATGGAGCTGCTGCCCGCCGACGGCGAGCCGATCGTGCTCAAGGAGACGGTCTCGCTCACCGACGGTGACGTCATCGACTCGATGTTCATGAGCAAGAAGGCACTCCTCGATTTCTACGAGCACGAGATGCAGGACGCCTACGACACCGGCGTCATGTTCTCCCTGCACGTCAAGGCGACCATGATGCGGGTCTCGCACCCCATCGTGTTCGGCCACGCTGTGCGTGTGTTCTACAAGGACGCGTTCGCCAAGCACAACGAGCTCTTCGAGGAGCTGGGCGTCAACGTCAACAACGGCCTCTCGGACCTGTACACCAAGATCGAGACCCTCCCGGCGTCCAAGCGCGACGAGATCATCGAAGACCTGCACAAGTGTCACGAGACCCGTCCGGAGCTCGCGATGGTCGACTCCGCCCGCGGCATCTCGAACTTCCACTCGCCCAGCGACGTCATCGTCGACGCATCCATGCCCGCGATGATTCGCGCCGGCGGCAAGATGTGGGGAGCGGACGGACGTCCCAAGGACACCAAGGCCGTCAACCCCGAGTCGACGTTCTCCCGGATTTACCAGGAGATGGTGAACTTCTGCAAGACCAACGGCCAGTTCGATCCGACGACGATGGGCACCGTTCCCAACGTCGGTTTGATGGCGCAGAAGGCCGAGGAGTACGGCTCGCACGACAAGACCTTCGAGGTACCGAAGGCAGGCGTCGCGAACATCACCGACAAGGCCACCGGCGAGGTGCTGCTGACGCAGACCGTCGAAGAGGGCGACATCTGGCGTCTGTGCATCGTGAAGGATGCCCCGATCCAGGACTGGGTCAAGCTCGCCGTCACGCGTGCGCGTGAATCCGGAATGCCGGTCGTCTTCTGGCTCGACCCGTACCGCCCGCACGAGAACGAGCTCATCGGCAAGGTGCGCAAGTACCTGAAGGATCACGACACCGAGGGCCTCGACATCCAGATCATGTCCCAGGTGCGTGCCATTCGGTACACGATGGAGCGTCTGGTCCGCGGGCTCGACACCATCTCCGCGACGGGCAACATCCTGCGTGACTACCTCACCGACCTGTTCCCGATCCTCGAACTCGGCACCAGCGCCAAGATGCTCTCCATCGTTCCCCTGATGGCAGGCGGCGGACTGTACGAGACGGGTGCAGGTGGCTCGGCTCCCAAGCACGTCAAGCAGCTCATCGAGGAGAACCACCTGCGCTGGGATTCGCTCGGCGAGTTCCTGGCTCTGGCCGTGAGCCTCGAAGATCTGGGCACCAAAACCGGCGACGTCAAGGCGACCATCCTCGCCAAGGCACTCGACTCCGCCACCGGCAAGCTGCTCGAGAACAGCAAGGGCCCGTCGCGCTCGACCGGTGAACTCGACAACCGTGGCAGCCAGTTCTACCTCGCTCTGTACTGGGCACAGGAACTTGCCGAGCAAACCGAGGACGCCGAACTGGCCAAGCACTTCGCTGCACTGGCGAAGACGCTGGCGGAGAACGAGGAGAAAATCGTCTCCGAGCTCAACGAGGTTCAGGGCACCGCAGTCGACATCGGCGGCTACTACTACCCGGACCCCGAAGCCACCGCTGCAGTGATGCGCCCGTCCAAGACCTTCAACGAGGCTCTGGAGTCGGCGAAGAAGTAGTTTTCTCTGCTCCACCCCATGGAATGAATGGTCCATTCATGCGCTCCGACGTGTTGAATGGACCATTCATTCGTATTGGGGTGCAACAGCATTGGGGTTTACCGCCCACCCCGTTCGGATCAATGTGACTTGCACGCGCTCAGACGTCGTGAATGGACCATTCATTCGTTCAAGGCGGGCACCAAAATATCCAGAAACGCCGTACAGCTCGCACTTTGGCGTCGCCCCGGCAACTGGACAACAGAGATGGTGCGATGGATGGTCGGCTCGATAGGCAGGTAGACCAGGTTCGCGAACGACATCATCGGCACCACCAGTTCCGGGATCACGGTGATGCCGAGTCCGGCAGCGGTCATGCCCGCCACGGCGGCCACGTTGTGCGCCTGAACCGATGGCCCGACGTCGACTCCCGCGCTTTCGAGCCCCAGTTGCACGTGTGAGGCGATGCTCGATTCGGGACCGAACGCGACGAACGGCTGGTCGGCGAGGTCGGTCCACAGCAGGCTTGTCCGTTGTGCAAGAGCATGATTCGGCGGTAGCGCGCAGACGAATGCGTCGGTGCTGACCGTCGTGCGCATTAGATCGTTCGCTCGTCCCGACGCGGCGACGACTGCGAAGTCCACGGAACCGTCGCGAACCGAGGCCACAACATCGTCGCGCAACCCGTCTCTGATGTGCACCGAGACGTCGGGGTGACTGCTGCGGAAGTCCACGATGTACGGCGGGAGAAACGTCGCCGCGATCGAGGGCAGGCACGCGATGGTGACGGTTCCGCGGTCGCCGGATACGAAGCGCCCGATCTGCTCCAGGCCGTCGTCGAACTCGAGCAATACCCGACGGGCGTAGGCCGTGACTTCGTGTCCGTCTCCGGTGAGGTCGACGCTGCGGGTGGTGCGCACGAACAGTCGGACGCCCAGGCGTCGCTCGGCCTCGGCGACGGTACGGCTCAGATTGGGTTGGGAGACCTGAAGCCAGTTCGCCGCTGCAGTGAAGCTCGCATGATCGGCGAGTGCGACGACAGCGCGTAGATGGGCGATGCCCAGGTTTATGCCCACGGTGCATGAATCTATACCCAACTGATGTTGGACGGAGTAAGTGATCTGCACAACACTCGTCGTATTCGATGAAGGAGATCACATGCTCTCACTGCTTGGCTTCGGGACGATTGCCATCATCCTGCTGCTGTTGTTCACCCAACGCGTTGCGGCGATCGTCGCGCTTGCAGGTGTCCCGCTGGCTGCGGCGTTCCTGGCCGGCAACTCGCCATCCGAGGTGGCCGGGTTCGTCAAGGACGGACTCGGCGGCGTGGTGGGCGTCGCGGCGATGTTCCTCTTCGCGATCGTGTTCTTCGGGATCATGCGCGACGCGGGACTGTTCGATCCCATCATCGCCCGCATCGTGCGCTGGGCAGGTAGTGCCCCGCCGACCGTGGCAGTCGCGACCACTGCCCTTGCCGTGGTGGCTCACCTCGACGGCGCCGGCGCAACCACGTTCCTGATCGCCGTCCCCGCCATGCTCCCGATCTACGAACGCCTCGGTATGAGCCGGCTCGTCCTGGCCACCTGCGTCGGACTCGGTGCCGGAGTGATGAACATGGTCCCCTGGGGTGGTCCGACGGCTCGCGCTGCAGCAACTCTGGGCGTCGACGCCAACGAACTGTGGGTTCCGTTGATTCCTGCTCAGATCGCCGGAGTCGTGTTCGCACTGGGCGTCGCCTACTACCTGGGTCGGCGTGAGCGGACCCGTCTGGCCAAGGTCGCCGCGGGCGATGCGTCGGCCGTCGTGGAGGAGTCGACGGCGCGAATCGCCGAACGAATGTCCGTGGGATCCGGGGATACCGGATCCGCAGTCGGTGACGCGAACGAGGAGCCCGGCAGCCCGTCGACCGGTGGCGACGATGCGGACGGTCCGGCAACCGCGTCGAGTGACCGAGCACTGCTGCGGCCGAAGTTGTTCTGGGTCAACGCCTTCCTGGTAATCGCGACGTTGGCTGCGTTGATCGCCGCCATCGCCCCTCCGGAAACGTGCTTCATCATCGCCACTATCGTGGCGCTACTCGTCAACTACCGCGGAATGAAGGCCCAGTCCGCCCGCATCGAGGCCCACGCTGTCGGCGCGATGCTGATGGTCGGCACGTTGTTGGCTGCAGGGGTACTTCTCGGTGTGCTCGACGGCAGCGGCATGATCGAGTCCATGGCGGTCAGCGCAGCGAATGCCATTCCGGACGCGATGGCCCCCGCCTTGCCGCTCATCGTCGGCGTGTTCGCCGTCCCGATGAGCCTGATCTTCGGGCCGGACGCCTACTACTTCGGTGTGCTGCCGGTCCTCATCGAGGTAGGTGACCAATTCGGAGTCAGCGCAATCGATCTGGCGCAGGCCTCGATCATCGGTGAGGAAACGGTCGGATTCCCGATCAGCCCGATGACCGGCGCGTTCTACCTTCTGGTGGGTCTCGCGAAAGTCGACATCGGTAAGCACATTCGCCACACGTTGGGGTGGGCGTGGCTGATCAGCCTCGGCATGCTCGGCGTTGCCATGGCCACCGGCGCGATCCCGCTGTGGTCGTCATGAGCGCCCGCGGAACCGTCCGGTTGGGTGCCGGCGCAGGTTTTGCGGGCGATCGCATCGACCCGGCGCAGATCTTGGCCGAGCGGGGCGAGCTCGACTATCTGATCTTCGAGTGCCTCGGAGAGCGGACGGTGGCGACAGGGCAGGCCCGAAAATTGCTCGATCCCACGGCGGGCTACGACCCGCTGTTGGCAGCGCGGATGCGTGCAGTTCTCGGGGCGACGACGGAGCAGGGCATCACCGTCGTCACGAACTCCGGAGCCGCGAATCCTGTTGCGGCAGCGGCCGTCGTTGCGCGCGTGGCCGAGCAGGTGTGCTCGCGTTCGGTGCGCATTGCTGCCGTCACCGGCGACGACGTGCTCGACGCGGTGCGCCGGATCGACCCGGTGGTGTGGGAGACCGGTCGACCGCTGTCGGAGCATTCCGAGGAACTCGTATCGGCCAACGCCTACATCGGTGCCGATGCGGTACTGCCTGCCCTCGACGTCGGTGCCGACGTGGTCGTCACCGGCCGTCTCGCCGATCCGGCGCTGTATCTCGCACCTCTGATGCACGAGTTCGGTTGGGCCGGGCAGGATTGGGAGACACTTGGTGCAGGAACTGCCGTCGGACATCTTCTCGAATGTGCGGGCCAACTGACCGGTGGTTACTTCGCCGATCCGGTCACCAAGCCGGTGCAGGGTCTGGCGAATCTGGGCTTTCCGTTCGGCGACGTACGCGCAGACGGCACAGCAGAATTCGGCAAGGTCGACGGTACCGGCGGGGAGCTGACGCGTCGAACGTGCGCCGAGCAATTGCTGTACGAGGTCGGCGATCCCGCCAGATATCTGACGCCGGACGTGACCGCCGATTTCACCGGAGTCTCGTTCGAGACCGTCGGACCCGATCGGGTGGCGGTGTCCGGGGCAACGGGCAGCACGCGGCCGGAGGAGCTGAAAGTGACCCTCGGGTTCCGGGGCGGTTGGCTCGGTGAGGGGCAGATCAGCTACGCGGGTCCGCGCTCGCTGCAACGCGCCGAGCTCGCCGGAGAGATTGTGCAGCAACGACTGTGGGAGGTGCACGGTATATCCGCCGAGAACGTGGCCGTCGAATACATCGGTGCGGGCGCTGCATTCCGTGGACTCGTCGCCCCCACCGATGTCCCTGAAGTGAGACTGCGCGTGACGGCGAAGGTGCCCGACGCCGAAACTGCGGCTCTCGTCGGCTGGGAAGTCGAGAGTCTTTACACCAACGGGCCCGCCGGCGGTGGCGGTGCGCGCAGCAGCAACACGGAGGTCTTGGCTATCAGATCCTGTCTGATTCCACGTGCACAGGTGACGACCTCCGTGCACATCACGGAGGTGACGATATGAGGACTGTCGACGATTTCGCCGACGTGCGAACCGGGGACAAGGGCGACACTCTCATTCTTGCTGTCTTCCCGCGGACCGACGAAAGCTACGAAGTGCTGACTCGCACAATGACTGTCGAGGCCGTCGCTGCGCATTTTGCGCCGCTGGTGACGGGAGAGGTACGCCGAACCGACATGCCCCTGGTCTCCGGACTGGTGTTCGAGCTACCCGGCGTACTCGGTGGGGGAGTGACGGGTAGCCCGGTGCTCGACGGTCACGGCAAATGTCTGAGCTACCACCTGCTGAGTATGAAAGTGCCCGAGCAGATCTAGTCGAGTTGCTTGACCTCAGCATCCGGCAGCACCGGCAATGTCACGGGGTACAACTGAAATGTTCCGCTCATTCCCTTGAGTTCGACGTCTCGGGGCGTACCGAGAGCTAGATCATGAGCCGCGCCGATGGCATTGCGTACCGGTTCGCTGACCAGGATTTCGCCGCCGTCGGCTTGGTTCGCCACTCGTGCCGCCATGGCGACGTTGAGTCCGAACAGGTCGTCACCTCGACGCACCGAGCTGCCGACATGCACGCCCATACGGACGCGAATGCGGTCCCAGCGATCGGGGTTCTTCAGCAGTGCTTCCTGGACTTTCACCCCGCAGCGCACGGCCTGGGCCGGGTCGGAGAAGGCGATCATGTAGCCGTCGCCCTGGCTTTTCACCACGTGACCGCCGTGATCGTCGACGTGTTTGCGGATCAACTTGTTGTGCTTCTCGAGCAGCTTCACCCAGCCGCGGTCGCCGAGTTCCTCGTTGCGGGCGGTGGATCCTTCGATGTCGGAAAACATCACCACGATGTCCCCGTCTGCCGTCATACGCGCCAGGTCGGGGCGTTCCACCTTCGCCCAGCCGGCGAGGTCCTCGACGGAGTTGCGGACCGTTGCGCCGAAGCCCTTGTTGATGAGTAAGTCCGTGGTGTGGAAGGCGGTTCTGATCGCGAAGGGCACGATGCCGCGTCGCTTACGGCGTTGCTGCGATTCGAGAGCGCGGTCCAGTGCACGACGCGTGTGCTTCAGCTTTCGACGCGAGACGATCAAGACCACACCGAGCGCGATGATGGCAGCGAGCTCTACTCCGGCAACTATCCACAGGATCACGTCGCTCATCTTTGCCTGTCGACGATGCTCGTGGTTGCACAACCGACGGTGAACTGCCTTCGGTAGGCCGTCGGGGTCACGGCGAAGGCCGAGCGAAAGTTCTGGCGCAAGGTGACGGCGCTGCCGAAGCCGCACGCATCGGCGATCTTGTCGATGCTGTGATCGGTTGTTTCGAGGAGGCTTCGGGCCTCGTTCAGCCTCTTGTCGAGGACCCATCGAGCCGGGGTGGCGCCGGTCTCGAGCTGAAATTGCCGAATGAAGCTGCGTCGGCTCATGCACGCATGTTCGGCCAGTCGCTCGATGGGCAAGGGCTCGTCCAGTCTTTCGAGTGCCCAGCTCAGCACGTCGGCAATCGCGGTACCTCCGGATGCCTCCGTGACCGGACGCTCGATGTACTGGGCCTGGCCACCGTCGCGATGAGGTGCGACCACCAGACTGCGCGCCACCCGGGTCGCCGCCGCCGAACCGAGGTGTTTGCGCACGATGTGCAGGCAGGAATCGATCGACGACGCGGTGCCCGCAGACGTCATCACGTCGCCGTGATCGATGTAGAGCACCGACTCGTCGACGCCGGCGTGTGAATTTCGCTCCCGCAGTTCGGTCATCTTGGTCCAATGAGTGACGGCCGGGCGGCCGGCTAGCAGCCCGGTATCTGCGACGGCGAACGAGCCGAGGCACAATCCTGCGATTTCCGCTCCACGCGAATGGGCGTCGCTGAGCGCCGCCGACAGGTCTTTGCCGATGTGCGGCAACGACTCCGGCCACGACGTGACGATGACGATGTCGGCCCAGTCGACGGTATCGGGGCCGGCGATGTCGCCGACCGGGAAGCCCTCCTCGGTGCGGATCGACCCGGCTCGGTCGGACCACACCCGAGTCTCCCAGTCCGGTGCGAGTCCGAGTCGAGTCACCTCGCCGAACACCATCAACGGCGCGGCGAGGTGAAACATCGTGATGCCGTCGAACGCATAGAGCGCGATTCGCATGGCTGTCTCCGATCTCCACCGTTGGCCCGAATCAATCGAAAGTATGCATCCGTGCCACTCGTGGAAGCAAGGCCGCCACCGCAGGATGAGAAGCGACCGAGATCGCCAGTCGAAGGAGAACACCATGACCGCACCACGCAGAGCATTGATCGTCGTCGACGTCCAGCAGGAGTACTTCGAAGGTGTGCTGCAGATTCAGTACCCGCCTCGTGACCAGTCGTTGGCCAACATCGTCCGGGCGATCGAAGCCGCAGTGGCGCAGGATCTTCCCGTGGCGATCGTGCAGCACGAGATGCCCGACGGCGCTCCGGCGTTCGTGAAGGGCACCCCGACGTACGAGCTGCACCCCGACATTCAGGCGCTCGTACAACCCTCGTTCGAGCGAGTCGAGAAGAAGTACAGCAGCGTGTTCGCCGGTACCGGTGTCGCGAAGTGGTTGCAGGGCAACAATATCGATACCGTCACGATCGTCGGATACATGACCAACAACTGCGACCTCGCATCCAGCGCCGACGCCGAGGTGCTGGATCTGACCGTCGAAATTCTGTCCGACGCCACCGGCGCGATCAATCTCTCGAATGAGGCAGGCACCGTCTCGGCGGAGCAACTGCACAAGGCGTTGATGGTGCTGCTGCAGTCGAACTTCGCGGCAGTGGCTTCCACCGACCAGTGGGTCGACGCCGTCAAGAACGGAAACGATCTGACCGCAAACAATCTGGTGGTCTCGGCAGCTCAGGGCAACGACGCGGTGGCCTGACGCTCGGTACGCTGGATGCGGTGACGGCACGGGCAATTACCGACGAGACATTCGGTGCGTGGGTGATCAAGTGCGATCCGCACAAGACCGATCTCGCGCCGATGGTCGACGCCGGACGTGCGCACGACCACTGGTGCGTCGCCGACAACTATCGAACTCGTCTGATGGCACCCGGACAGCCGGTGTTGTTCTGGGTCAGTACCCATGCCCGACGCGGAATCTGGGGTGCCGGCACCCTGACCGGCACCTCAGTACCGGGTCCCCAGTGGAAAATCTCGACGGACATCACGCTGTTCGACGAGCCGATTCTTGCGTCGGACATTCAGTGCATCGCGGAATTGTCGATGCTCGAGGTGTTTCGATCACCGCAGCAATCGAATCCGTCCTGGATCGACGTGTCCGCGTGGGCAGTGATCAGGCAGATGCTGCCTCCCGAATGATGTGATGGCGGTATGACACTGGAGGACGAGCCGACACTGCACGGAATGTTGGACGTGGGGGACGGGCAGCGCATTTACTGGGAGCAATGGGGTCCGTCCGACGGCGTTCCGGCGGTCTGTCTGCACGGCGGTCCGGGTGGGACTCTGAACGCGAGCCAGTTTCGTCGTCACTTCGACCTATCGCGAGTTCGCGCAATCGGATTCGAGCAGCGCGGGTGCGGACGGTCCACCCCGCACGCGTCCGATCCCTCGACGTCGTTGTCCACCAACACCACTGCCCATCTGATTGCCGACATCGAAGCGTTGCGCGAGCACCTCGGCGTGGAGGCGTGGATCGTCAACGGCGTGTCTTGGGGATCCACCCTCGCCGTGGCCTATGCCCTCGCACACCCCACCCGTGTCCTCGGCGTCGTATTGTTCGCCGTCACCACGACCTGTCGTGAGGAAGTCGATTGGATCACCGAGGGCGTCGGCGCGGTCTTCCCCGAAGCGTGGGATCGTTTCGCTACCTTCGCCGAGCAGGCCGGCGTTGGCTATCGGCGCGGGCACGGTCGACTGGTCGACGCGTACGACCGTCTGTTGGATTCGCCTGATCTCGCGTTGCGTGACAGTGCATCCCGAGAATGGGCATTGTGGGAGGACGTCCACATCTCGATCGGCACCGGCGGTCTCAGACGCGATCCCAGGTGGGAGGATGACCGGTTCCGACTGGCCTTCGTACGGCTGGCCACGCATTACTGGTCGCACGACGGGTTCTGCGATCCGCCTCTGCTCGATCGCGCCGCAGGTCTGCGCGATATCCCGGGCGTCCTGATCCATGGCAGACGCGACGTGTCCGGACCCGCCGTCACCGCGTGGCGTCTGCACCGGGAGTGGCCCGGATCGACACTTCTCGTCGACGAGGGTGACGGGCACGGTGGCAAGTCCATGGCCGCGCGTTGGGACGCAGCGAACGAGGAACTGGTCGATCGGGCCCAGAGGCGACCGAATGGTGCATGATCGAGGAGTGACTTCTTTCCCGATCATCGACCTCACTCCCGACGAGCTGCTGACCACCACGCGCACGGTCCGCAAGCGGCTCGATCTGACGCGACCGGTTCCAATGGAGCTGATCAAGGAATGTCTCGAGATCGCTCTGCAGGCACCGTCCGGCTCGAACAAGCAGGGGTGGCAGTGGATCGTCGTCACCGATCCTGATCTTCGCGCTCGTATCGGTGCGATCTACGGCGAACTGTTCACCGCGTATCAGGCGTCCAAGCATTCTGCAGCTGCCCTGTTCACCGACGACCCGGAACGTGCCTCGGTCCAGAAACGCGTCGGAGACAGTGCGAGCTGGCTCGGCGAGCACATGGGTGAGGTTCCGGTGTTGCTGATTCCGTGCATCCAGGCCGGCAAGACGCTCCCGGCCGGCAATCAAGCCGGTCTGTGGGGCTCGCTGCTGCCCGCAGTGTGGAACTACGCCCTGGCCGCAAGGGCGCGTGGTCTCGGAACGGCATGGACCACAATTCATCTCGCGAAGGAAGCCGAAATCTCCGAACTGCTCGGCATTCCCGAGGACTTCCATCAGGGTGCGCTTATTCCCACGGCGTACTACACAGGGGAGACCTTCAAGGTCGCTCCGCGGGATCCGATCGAGACGGTGCTGCACGTCGACCGCTGGTGATTCGCGCGCAGCCCGTCCGATTCATGTTCGGGTCGAAAAAGCACTACCTGGGCAGTCCCATCTTGTACTGCAGGGCGTAGGCCAGTTTGCCGGGCTTGTCGTTCGAGTACGGTGCCGAGAGCTTTCCGAATTCGCCTTTCGTGGCTGCCTTGCCGTCATTCCATGCGTCCAGTGCACCGAGTTCCGCTGCGGTGCGGCCACTGTCGATCACCGCGTCCTTCGGGGCCGCGACCTGGGCGCGCGAGACCGATTCGACGGTGCTCAGGTAGCTCGTGAGGTTGTTGCTGTCCCAGCCGCTGATGTCGGCTGCGCCGGAGTCGCGAACCCATGCACCCCAATAGAATTCCTGGAACGGGATGGTTCCGGGGGTGAAGCCGATGTCGCGGGCGAAATAGGTCAGGCTGCGGTACTTGTCGTCCTGGAACTTGGCGAGTCCCACTCCCGAGGGCAGCTGTTCCACCGGAACCTCGTTGCCGTCGACGTCGTAGTTCCACACCCACTTCTCGGCTTTCATCCGCGCCCAGAAATCGGTGGTGCTCAGATCACTGAGGTTCGCGACCACCCGCAGTCGGAGATGCAGATTCGGTCCACCGTCGGCCGTTTCGTAGAACGAGGTGAGCGTGTGGTGTCCGTCGGTCAGGTACGGGACGCCGCCCGGGCCGATGACAACAGTCTTCATCGGCGCGATGGTGTCGGGCGTTTCCTGGCCGACGGGCACAGTGCAGGTGAACGACGACGGATTGTCCAGTCGCGCATCGGGCATCGCCGACGCGACCTTTTCCTGACCGTTGGCCTCGCACCAGTCGTCGAACTTCTTGTTGATCTCGTCCTTGCCGAGCGTGTACCGACCGAGCTTGTAGTACACCTCGTCGTAACCGAGCGACGGTTGTGTCGCGCGCACCTCACCGATCGGGAGATCGAGAAGCTCACCCGCTTCGGCACATTGGTAACCGAGGCCCGAAGACGATCCGGTGGGGATGAGGTCTGCGACCTGGCACAGCGGCGATGCCGTCCGTGCCGGCGCAGCAGTGGCAACACCGGCCAGCGACGTGGATGCGATAGAGATCAGTGCGAGCGTGCCCAACAGTGCAGCTCTACGAAGCGAGGCCATCGGTGAAACTCCCATGAGTTTGAGAAGTGAAGTTTCCGAGAGTGCCCCAGTCCGGTCACCGGCCGATGTCGCGGAACCAACGCAGAGGTGAACGTCGCATGATGGACGTCAGCGATCCTCGCGCAACATCGCGTAGACAAGGGTGTCGGTCCATTCACCCTTGCACCACCAGTTCTGGCGGAAGTGCGCTTCCTGACGCATCCCGACCCTCGCGGCCAGGCGGGCCGACGCGTCGTTGCGTCCGTCCAGCTGCGCGCTGACACGGTGAATCTGGGCTAGCGAGAACACGTGCTCGATCAAGGCTCGTACCGCCTCGGTGGCGTAACCACGACCGGACACCGCAGGGGAGAACGTCCACCCGAGTTCGACGAGAGCCGGTGACCCGTCGATCAACCATGCCTCGACGTTGCCCACCACCGTCCCCTCGTGTTCGACGACCATCGCGAGTGCCTGAGTGTTCAATCCGGTTCGCTTCATCCGCTTGCCCACCGCAGCAACGGCATCGGCGTGCGACCACGCTTCGTGCAGTAGGTAGCGGCAGACTTCGGGATCGCTGTAGTACGCGAGAATCCCGTCCACGTCGGTGGGCTCGTACAGGCGCAGCGTCAGGCGCTCGGTATGGATGGGCTCGACGTTCATGAGAGCAATTCTGCCCGACCTAAATTCACGCTGATTCGAACCCTGGTCGTAGGCCCCGGTCTGACCGAAGGTGAGTAGTCGAACCTGCTCGCACTCAACCGGAAGGCCTATACCCATGGTCGTGACGTCGTACGCCGTTCCCGCGGCACCCGTGGACACGCGTGTCAGCGACGTTCCCAACGGCGGCCCCGCGCATGTTTCGCCGAAACAGTCGGTGTGGCAGCGGTACCGATGGACCGTCGTGCGCGTTCTCTCACCCGTCGCACTCCTAGTCCTGTGGCAGATTGCCAGTGCTGCCGGAGTTCTCTCCGAACGAGTACTGCCGGCACCATCGCTGATCTTCGACGCGGGCCTAGAGTTGCTACGCAACGGAGAGTTGGCCGATGCCCTCACCGTCTCCGGAACCCGTGTGGTGCAGGGACTCGTGCTCGGAGGTGTGATCGGGGTGGCGCTCGGTGCGCTCGTCGGACTGTCCAAGCTCGCCGAGGCAACCGTCGATCCGCCGCTGCAGATGCTGCGGGCACTTCCGCACCTCGGGCTGATCCCGCTCTTCATCCTGTGGTTCGGGATCGGCGAGACTCCCAAGATTCTGCTCGTGGCTCTCGGAGTCGCATTTCCGCTGTACCTCAACACGTTCTCGGCGATCCGCCAGATCGATCGCGACTTCCTCGACACGGCCGTTGTACTCGGCTTCTCGTGGCGTCAGCGGCTCACCACCATCATCCTGCCCAGCATCGCCCCACAACTATTGGTGGGATTGAGGCAATCGCTGGCTATTGCGTGGTTGTCGCTGATCGTGGCCGAGCAGATCAATGCCGAATCCGGGCTCGGCTACATCATCAACAATGCGCGAGATTTCCTGCGTGTGGACACCATCATCTTCGGGCTCGTCGTCTACGCGCTGATGGGAATCGCCACCGACGGCATCGTGCGCATCCTCGAAAAACGCGCTCTTCGTTACCGATTGGATGTCTGACTCATGACTGCGACGACAACGTCCGTTGCCACCCTGCACGGGATCGAGAAGTTCTACGGATCCAGTCACGTGCTGAAGGGCGTCGATCTGTCCATCGAACGCGGCGAGATCGTCTCTCTCGTCGGACGATCCGGGTCCGGCAAGTCGACGATCCTGCGCGTTCTGGCCGGGCTGTCGACCGACCACACGGGTGAGCGGCACGTCGCCGGGAATCCCGCGGTGGCGTTCCAGGAACCACGGCTGTTTCCGTGGCGATCGGTCCGCCAGAACGTGTCCTACGGCCTGAACACCGCAGGCGTCAACGGCAACGACGCGCTGACCGCGGCGGATGCAACGCTCGACGAAGTCGGGCTTGCAGACAAGCGAGACGCGTGGCCTCTCACGTTGTCCGGTGGGCAAGCTCAGCGCGCAGCCCTGGCGCGGGCGTTGGTGGGGGAGCCGGAACTGCTGCTCCTGGACGAACCGTTCGGGGCGCTCGATGCACTCACTCGACTGACCATGCAGTCACTCCTGCTCGACCTGTGGGGGCGGCACCACTTCGGCATCCTTCTGGTCACCCACGACGTCGACGAGGCAATCGCGTTGGGGGACAGGGTGGTGGTGGTCGACGGGGGTGCTGTGGCCGAGACCGTCACCGTCGATCTGCCTCGTCCCCGCGACCGGGGAACAGCCGGATTCTCTCGCATTCGTACCCATTTGCTCGGGGCCCTCGGCGTCCACTGACCGATCAATTCCTCTCATCAGAAGGATCTTTCACGCATGTCGTCACACGCTCGTTCCAGGTCCCTGCGCGCCATCGGTGTGCTCGCTGCGCTGTCTCTGACGGTCGTCGGACTCACCGGCTGCGTCTCCCGCGGCAGCGACACCACTACCACCGAAGCGCCCGAACTCGTCTCCGACGACCAGCTCACCACGGTCACGCTCGACGTCGGCGACCAGAAGGGCGGCACCGAGGCGCTGCTTCGTGCGTCGGGTGAGCTCGATTCGGCCCCATACGATGTTGCGTTCTCCACCTTCACTTCCGGCCCGCCTCAGGTGGAGGCCGCAACAGCCGGCCAGATCGACTTCGCGGTCACGGGCAATACACCTCCGGTGTTCGGGGTTGCAGCCAATGCGCGCATCAAGGTCGTCTCCGCCTACAGCAACGACGCCAGCGGCGATCAGATCCTCGTGCCGTCCGATTCGACGCTCACGTCGTTCTCCGATCTGCGCGGCAAGAAGATCGCGGTGGGCAAGGGAAGTTCAGCGCACGGCCACGTGCTGCTGGAGTTGCAGAAGGCCGGGTTGACCGAGGACGACGTCCAGATCATCTTCCTCCAGCCGGCGGATGCGCTGACGGCATTCACCTCGGGTGAGGTCGACGCCTGGGCGATCTGGGATCCCTTCACCGCGATCGCGCAGGTCCAGAACGGCTCGAAGACACTGACCACCGCCGAGGGCGTTGCCAACGGTTACGGGTTCGGCATCGCCTCACAGCAGGCTCTGGACGATCCGGCGAAGAACACGGCGTTGCAGGACTTCGTGGTTCGTCTGGCCAAAGCCTCGGCCTGGGCTGAGAAGAATCCGGCCGAGTGGGCGTCCGCGTACTCCACGGCCGTCGGGATCGACCCGGCTGCAGGCGAATTGGCGCAGGGACGAAGCCAGCGACCCGCAATTGCTCTGGACGACACTGTGATCGAGTCCGAGCAGGCTCTCTTCGATGCGTTCGTCGAGAGCGGAAGTATCCCCGGCGGCAACACGTTCGCGGACTTCGTCGACACGCGTTACAACGACGCCATCGCAGACGCATCCGCCGCCACCAACTGATCACCCACCACGTTCTAGGAGTTTCACTCGTGACCGCACGCATCTTCTGGTTTCTTCCCACTGCAGGCGACGGCCGCTCCATCGTCGGCGCGTCCCACGCATCCGGCAATCTCCGCGAACCCGCCGGCTTTCGTCGCCCGTCGCTTCGCTATCTCACCGAGGTTGCCCAGGCCGCGGACCGACTCGATTTCGAGGGCGTGCTGACTCCGACGGGAACGTGGTGCGAGGACGCCTGGTTGACCACAGCCGCGTTGTTGCAGAGCACCCGACGGCTGAAGTTCCTCGTTGCCTTCCGTCCCGGCCTCACGCCGCCCACGTTGGCGGCGCAGCAGGCCGCGACGTTGCAGCGGTTCTCGGAGGGGCGAGTGTTGTTCAATATCGTCACAGGCGGCGACGACGTCGAGCAGCGCCGTTTCGGGGATTGGATCGACCATGACCGGCGATACGCTCGCACCGAGGAGTTTCTCGAACTCGTACAACGCATTTGGACCGAGACCTCGGTGGACTACGAGGGTGAGTTCTTCAAGGTTGCCGATGCGCGGGTGTCCGAGGCTCCGGACCCATTGCCGGAGTTCTGGTTCGGTGGCTCCTCCGAGCCTGCTCTGGCCGTCGCAGCCAAGCGGGTGCAGACGTACCTGACGTGGGGTGAGCCGCCGGCCGACGCCCGTGCGAAGATCGAGAAAGTACAGGCGTTGGCAGATGCCGAGGGCCGCAAGCTGACCTACGGCATCCGCCTGCACACCATCAGTCGCGACACGTCCGAAGAGGCCTGGGGCGTCGCGCAGAAGCTCCTCGACGAACTTCCCGAGGATCAGGTATCTGCGGCACACGCGCTGCACTCGTCGTCGCAGTCCGAGGGACAGCGTCGAATGGCCGCATTGCACGGTGGCAGCAAGGATTCGCTCGAGAGCTACCCGAACCTGTGGGCCGGGGTCGGCCTGGTTCGCGGCGGTGCGGGGACCGCACTGGTCGGCTCGCACGAGGAGGTTGCGAACCTGATCGGCGAATACCACGACGCCGGGTTCGACGAATTCATCCTCTCGGGCTACCCGCACCTCGAGGAGGCGTATCACTTCGCTGAAGGTGTTCGACCCATCCTCGACGCGAGAGGAATCACGGTTCCCGCACGCTAGGGCAGGTGGGATCCAACCCGCCGGGTGTGCCGGAGATGGGAAATCTGTCCAGTAGATCGTGTAAAAAATGGATGATAGTCGTCCACGATCAACCAGACCGCCGTCATGCGAGGGCGTCGTATACCGCCCGCACGTAGTGCTCGGCTCGCTCCGAACCGATGATTCCCGGCCCCATTCGGTTCATCACGTAGGAGATGGTCAGCTGCGATTCCGGGTGCAGAATTGTCAGTGATCCGCCCCAGCCGCCCCAGAAGCAGATCTTCCCGTCAGGGATGTAGGGCATCGATTCTTGCTGTGGCAGAGCGAAACCCAGGCCGAAGCGCAACGGAATGCCCAGTGCCAGATCGACTCCGTTGGATTGCTCCTCGAAGATCGAGTCGATCGTGCCGGGGCTCAGCAGTCGCACTCCGTCGACGGTGCCGCCGCGGGAAATGGCCGACAGGATTCTCGCGACCGATCGCGCATTGCCGTGACCGTTCAACGCGCCCATGTCCGCGGCACGCCAGGCTGCGGTGTTCGCCGACGCGGCGTTCACCGCCGGTCCGAGAAACGTCCTGCGACGGACCATCGTCGGATCGGGCACAGCGTCAGCGGTCGGCGGGGGCGGCGGAACCACATCCGCGATCCGGGACCGGTCGGTCTCGGCGGCACCGACCTGGAAGTCGGCTCCGAGCGGACCGGCAATCTCCTCGGCGACAAACTGCCGCAACGATTTTCCTGTGACGCGGCGGACGACTTCTCCGATCAGGTGCCCTTGACTGGCTGCGTGATACCCCGACGTGGTGCGCGAATCCCACCACGGAGCTTGTGCAGCTAGACGCGAGGTCGAGAGTTCCCAGTCGTACAGGTCCTCCTCGCTGAACGGTCGATCCCACCCCGATACCCCGGAGGTGTGCGACAACAGATGCCGGACGGCGATGTCCTCCTTGCCTGCGGCGGCGAACTCGGGCCAGTAGGTCGCCACCGGTGCATCGGGATCGAGCACTCTACGGTCGATGAGCATCAACGCCGCCAGGCACGTCACCATCTTCGTCGTCGACCACACGTTGGTGATCGTGTCCGACTCCCACGGCAGGCGGCGCTCTGTGTCGCGATAGCCGCCCCAGAGGTCGACCGCGGAATGGCCGTCGATGTCGACCACGATGGACGCGCCGAGCTCTTCTCCGCTGTCGAGGTTGGCCGCCAACGCGTCGCGCACGCCCACGAAACGGGGGTCGCAGTGACCGTCAATTGCCATGTGAGGCCCCCAGAATGCGGTGGACGGCCAGTTCCACGTACGCGTCGGCGACGTCGTCGATGCTCAGCTCGCCGCCGTCGTGGAACCAGTTGCTGATGCCGTTGAGCATGTCGGTCAGCGCGAACGACGCCAGCCGCGCATCCGGGACGGTGAATTCACCGCTCCGCATTCCGGCGGTGATCACGTCGCGCACGCGTCGCTGGTACTGACGGCGGTAATCCTCGATGACAGTGCGGTGTTCGGGTGTCAGCGAGGCGAGCTCGTGCAGGCCGACTATGTATTCCACCCGTCGCCTGTTCAGATGCACCAGGTGGGCCCGCACCAGAGACGAGAGGCGCTCGGTGGGGGTTCCGGCCGCGTCGAGCAGTGGCAGGTTCTCCTCGGCCGGTTCCTGCGTCACCGTCAGACAGATCGCGAAGAGGATGTCTTCCTTGGACGGGAAGTGGTGGTAGAGACTGGCACCCTTGATTCCGACGGCGTCGGCGATATCGCGCATCCCCACGTTCGAGTAGCCCTCACGCGCAAAGATATTCGCGGCGTGGGCGACGATGTCGTCTCTCCGTTGGCGGGTGCGTTGCTGTCGGGGGAGAGCGGTGACCTGGGATGGCTGCGTCATACGGTCTCCTCCACCGCCGCCAGCATCCGCAGTTCACGCTTGAGGATCTTGCCCTGCGGGTCGACGGGCAGCTCGGCCACGATGTGTACCGATTTCGGTGCCTTGTACGACGCCAACTCGGTGCGGCAGTATTCGATGATCGCGGCCGGATCGGCAGTCACCCCGTCGCGCGCGATGACGAAGGCGGTCACGGCCTCGGACCAGTACGGGTCGGGTACTCCGACGACGGCGGCACGCAGCACGTCCGGGTGCGTGTGGATGGTGCGTTCCACTTCCTGCGACGACACGTTCATCCCTCCCGACTTGATCATGTCCTTCATCCGATCGTAGAAGAACAGGTTGCCGTCGGCGTCGATTCGTACCATGTCGCCGGTATGTACCCAGCCGTCCCTGAATACCTCGGCGGTGCGCTCGGGGTCCTTGAAGTAGCCAAGCATCACCGACGGAGTGCGGCAGAGCAATTCACCGATCTCGCTCTCGTTGCCCGCGGGGTCGACCACCTTGATCTCGAGGTGGGTGACGGGCTTGCCGATCCACGATGCGTCGCCGTCGGGAATGTCGTCGAGGCTCGAGAACCAGCCGACCGAGCCGAGCTGCGACAGTTCCGACTGCCCCCAGTAGGTGCCCCAGATGGCCTCGGGTGCCGCGGCCGCCCAGGCGCTGATCGTGTGCGGTGACACCTGGCCACCGTAGGTGAGGCAGCGTCGAACCTGGCTCACCGTCTCAGGTCCGAACTGCGGGTCACGGGCCAGGGCCAGGTAGAACGTCGGCGTCTGCGCGATGACGGAGATCTTCTCGGCGGCGATGATGCGCAGCGACTGTGCTGGGTCGACCGTCGCAGGCAGCACGAGGGTGGCACCCATCAGCGTGAGGGTCGTCATGGAGCCGAGTCCGGCGATGGTGTGGAACGGCATGACGAACAGCCAGGTGTCCTCCGGTCCGGTGCGCAGGCCCCAGCTCCACGCGGGCGCGGTGGAGATGAGGAAGTTGCGGTGCGGAATCATCACGCCCTTGGGAGCCGCTTCGGTACCGGAGGTGTAAATGACCATCGCGACGTCGTTCTCGTCCATCTCGACGTGCGGCTCGGTGGACGGGGTGTTCGCGGTCAGTGCGGCGTACTCGGTACCGAAGGTCACCAGGGTGGTGGTCTCCGGCTTCACCGAGGAGATGATCTCGGCGTAGGCCGGATCGGCCACCACCACAGTCGGTTCCGCGTGTTCGAGTTGGTGCTTCACCTCGGGCGCGCGGTACATCACGTTGATGCCGGTGAATGCCGCACCCGCTTTGAGGGTGCCGTAGTACGCCACCACCACGTCGACGCTGTTACGAGCCATCGATGCGACGCGGTCACCCGAGGTCACCCCGAGATCAACCAGCAGGTTGGCGAACTGGTTTGCCCGAGAATCGAGTTCGCCGTAGGTGGTGACCTCGCGGGTGCCGTCCGCCGCGTAGCTGATGAACGCGACCTTGTTCGGCTGAGTCCGCGCATGGCGACGCAGCTGATCGCCGATGGTGGCGCGGCCGATGGGGGAGCGGTGGTGGATGGCTGTACCGGGCACGGCGGACTCCTTCAGATGCAGTGGTTTTACAGAGCAGGCGAGAGAGCAGCGGAGTCGAACATCGGCTGCGAGAACGTCTCTGCCGCAACGATCTGCTCCACCGGATCACGAGTGAGCTTGCGGGGGAACGACTTCTCCGGATAGCCGACGGCGATGTGCGCCGCGGTGATGTAGTCGTCCGGGATGCCGAGCAGTTCGCGAATGGCGGGTTCCTCGTGGCACAGCAGCGTCGTCACCGCGGTCGCGACGCCCTGATCGCGCAGGCTCAGGCACAGGTTCTGCACGGTCGGGTAGATGGATGCGCCGCCGACGACGGAGAGTCGGCCGAGTTCGTGGTCGGTGGGGTGCAGTCCGTCCAGAGCGGCACAGACCACGACGATGGCGGGCACCTCGTGGAGGTGGCGGGCGAAGTAGTCGGCGTCCTGCACGGTTTTGGGCAGTGCCCCGACGGCGACGGTTCCGCCGGTGATGCCGGCGAAGTAGGCGTCCCACATCGGCAGGTAGAGATCGGCGAGGGCCTGTTTGCGGGCGGCGTCGCGCACGACGATCCACCGCACGGGCTGACGGTTGCCGCCCTGCGGTCCGAAGCGGGCGACGTCGAACGCGGCCTTGAACACCTCGTCGGGAACGGGATCGCTGAGGTACCGCCTGCAGGTGCCGGTGGTGCGCATCGCCTCGGTGAGTTCCATGGGTGTGTCCCTTCGCCTGTCCGCTGTTAGGTATTGTCATGAAGCATTGTGTGGCATGAGCCACATTGTCAAGAGTCAAAATGCTGTGAATCTCGAGATCGCGAATCCCTTGCGCAGATTTACCTAACCGTGGTTAGTTGAGCTGTCGGAGTCGGATGGAGCAGCGCGCAACAGGAGGTACCGGTGTCCACAGACGCAGCAACGGCAGCGGAGACCGTGGGTGGGGTCGATCGGGGCCGGCTCTCGCGGGCTCTGACCGCAGCCAACCTGCCCACGCTGGTGGCGGTGCTCTATCAGTTGACCGGCGATCCCATGTGGCTCGCCGATCCTTACCGCCCCACTCGGAGCCGGGGGATGGACAACAACGACACGGGCGGATTCGACGACGCGGTTGCCGCCCGCATCCGGTCCGCGGCGCTCGACGCGATCTGTGCGTTCGATGCGCGTGAGCCCATGGCGGTGCCGTCACCCGACCCGGAGCACCTCGTCGAGATGATCAGTGTGGCCGTCGGTGAGCAGGTTCCTCCAGAGTTCGGCGTCATGGTCGCCGAGGACATGGGCTTCACCGCCTCGGATACTCCGGTGGCCGCACCGAACGATCTGTCGGTCATCGTGATCGGTGCCGGCGTCTCCGGAATGCTCGCCGCGATCAAGCTGCACGAGGCGGGTATCAGCCACACGGTGCTCGAGAAGAACTCCGACGTGGGCGGAGGCTGGTTCGAGAACACCTACCCCGGTGCGGGCGTCGACACCCCGAGCCACCTCTACTCCTACTCCTTCGCGCCGCGGTCCTGGAGGACGCACTTCGGCAAGCGCGACGAGGTGTGGCAGTACCTCAGCGATGTCGCCTCCGAACACGATCTGCGGCAACGCATTCGCTTCGACACCGAGGTGGTGACGGCCGAGTACGACGCGCAGCGACAGGGCTGGACCGTCACGACGGTAGACGGCGAGACACTGACCTCCGACGTGGTGATCACCGCGACCGGTCAGCTCAATCGGCCGAAGGTGCCGAAGATTCCCGGGCTCGACGCGTTCGAGGGGCCGATCTTCCACACGGCGAACTGGCCGGCAGATCTGGATCTGACCGGCAAGCGCGTCGCCATCGTCGGAACCGGGGCCAGTGCCATGCAGGTGCTGCCGGCCATCGCGTCGACGGTGGGGCACGCGACGGTCTTCCAGCGTTCGCCGCAGTGGGTGTCGTCGAGCGACGTGTACTTCGCCGAGATGGGCGACGACGCCAATTACCTCATGGATGTCGTTCCGCTGTATCGGCTCTGGTACCGGACGAGGCTGGCCTGGAACTTCAACGACCGCGTGCACAGCTCGCTGCAGGTCGATCCCGAGTGGGAGCATCCGCAGCGTTCGATCAACCCGATGAACGACGCCCATCGACGGGTGTTTACCCGCTACATCGAAGCCGAACTCGACGGCCGACCCGACCTGATCGAGAAGTCGCTGCCCGATTACCCGCCCTTCGGCAAGCGGATGCTGCTCGACAATGGCTGGTACGCCGCGCTCAAGCGCGACAACGTCACTCTCGTCGCGGACGCCGTCTCGTCCATCACCGCCAACTCGGTTGTTGCGCATAGTGGTTCGGAGACCGAGGTCGACGTGGTGATCCTCGCAACGGGGTTCGAGACCCACAAGCTGCTGACGCCGATCGATGTGCGTGGACGATCGGGGGAGTCCATCCGCGATATCTGGGGCCCGGAGGATGCGCACGCGTACCTCGGCATCACCGTTCCGGACTTCCCTAACTTCTTCATCACCTGCGGCCCCGGAACGGTATTGGGTCACGGCGGCAGCTACATCACCATCGCCGAATGTCAGGTGCGCTACATCATCGATGTGTTGATCGACATGGTGGACAAGCGAATCGGGGCCATCGAGTGCAAGGCCGACGTGGAGGCGGAGTACGTCCGCAAGCACGACGAGGCCCACGCGAAGATGATCTGGTCGCACGGCGGCATGGACAACTGGTACCGCAACGACGCCGGACGCGTGGTCTCGACACTGCCATGGCGCATTGTCGACTACTGGGAGATGACCAGGCGGGCCGATCTGAACGACTTCGTGACCGAGGGCAGGCGGGAGGGCGCCCGCTGATCAGCGCGACGCCCCCCTGAAAGCCGTTGGTACCCGAGACCGTGTGGACCCATACCGCCGAAGATGTCCGGATTCCATGCAAGGCTCGACGGTGCACACACACCCGAACGATCGAATGGAGCGCGCGGCGATGGAACGAACGGCAGTCAACCCGGTGCGGTGGTCGGTGGACATGGGATTCAACCAGGGGGAGATCGTCTCGGGGCAGGCTCGGACGCTTTACCTCTCCGGCCAGACAGCGACGGGCGATGACGGATCACCTCAACACCCCGACGACATGGGCGCGCAGTTGTCCCTGTGCCTCGACAACATGGAAGCCGTTCTCGCCGAGGCGAATATGTCATTGGCGAACCTCGTTCGGCTCAACGTGTACACCACCGATGTCGACGCGTTGCTGCCGCACTACGGAGACTTGGCAGCGCGACTGGGCGCGGCGGGCGTCAAGCCGACCAGCACCCTGCTCGGGGTCACCCGGCTCGCGATTCCCAGTTTGCTGGTCGAACTCGAGGGCACCGCGGTCGGGTAGATCGACTACCGGGCTATGGCGAGGCGGGCCGAGACCTCGTCATGGAGGCTCGACTAAATGAGGCTCGCTGATCAGTTGGACGTCGCCTGTTGCATCGACAACACGAATCCGTGTCCGCCGCCCGCGTCGCAGATCATCGCTTCGACGCGGGAGAAGCACGTGAAGCCGTTGAACGTGATGGATGTGTTGTATTCCAACGGTTGTGCGTTCTCGACGCCGAATTCGCCTTGGTTGAAGCACGTCGGAGTCACCTTTCCCGGGGTCATGTAGAAGCCCTTGCCGAGTTGGTCGATGGTGAACGACGGGGTGACGCAGTTCGCGCCATCCGGGATCGGGGCGTCTGCTGCCTGGCAACCGGACGAGAATTCACTGTCGCCGATCTTGCAATAGATGTTGCCCGAGGGCGACTTCCAGCCCACTTGATTGCCGTACGCGCTGTATCGGGCAGGGTCGACGGGGGTGATGGGTGCGGTGTTGTTCGCGGGATCGGCAGCGGTCGGGTTCGATTCGGTCGCCTGTGGCGCTTGTGTCGCACCACCCGCGTCGTCACGGTTGGAGTCGGTCGGCGCGGCAATGGTCACCTGCGGAGGCGCGGGTATCTGCGCGGCAACGCTGGTCGGGGGAGCGGGAGTGGCGGCCGGGGCATCCTGATTTCCGCATGCCGTCAGTACAGCCGTCGCAAGTACTGCGGCGAGCGCGAATCTGCGGATCATCGTGAACTCCTTCATCAGAATGCGAGGTTGACGTCGCGGGAGATCATGAAGCCACGGTCGTCGTCGTAGCAGGTGATGCCGGCCTCGGTGGAGCGGCAGAAAGTGCCCGTCACTCCGATGACCTGGCCGTATTCCAAGACTCGAGGGCGTTCAGGTCCGCCGACGAAGATGCCCTGGTTGGTGCAGATCTGTTCGACGGTGCCGTCTTGGTTGATCTTCACCCCGTAGGTGTTGTTCTCGGTGTTGAGGCACTCGCGGCCGGTGTTGCCCGGCACCGAGTAGCGGACCTGGCAGCCCACGATGGTGCCGGGCGCATTGGAGGAGTTGAATCCGCAGAACACGTTCCCGCTGGGGGACTGGAAGAAGTACTGTCCTCCGGTTTGCTCGAAGTCTCGTGCATCGACGTTGACATCGTCGCGGTTCGGGGCGGGCGGTACGGCCGATGTGCCCGCGGCGGTGGGTATTGCTTGTACTGGGGTGACTACGTCGGGAGCCTGTCCGATTCCGCCTGAACCGCTACCACCGTCGGAGTCGGAGTACCCGTTCGCCGATGGAGCAGCCGCTGCGCTGGTGGCCGGGGTGTTTGGGTTGCTCACCGGCTCGTCGGAGCCGCAGGCCGAGGCTGCGAGAGCGGTAGCGGCGATCAGTGCCCATGTGGCCACGATTGTGCGGACTTGCCTCATTCGATGGTCCTCACCGGTGGCTGCGGAGTGCATCACCTTTGATCAATTAATCGAACGGGCCAAGTGGTCTGTTAACGTCTTTCGTGTCACGACCCAGTCACGAATCGGCATCCGAGCGGTCCTTTTGTCGGATTAGCTGCGAGGGTGGTTCGGGTAAAGACTCAAGAACCACTTGATGTTTCAGGTTCAACCTGGGGTTCTTGGTCCGTGTCACGTGCGATCCGGTATCTCGTTGTGCGACATGAGCGAAAGGCGTGCTGTATGCGAAAAACATTGCGGCGAGTGGTCGTATCGATCGCACTGACGATTCCCCTGGTTCTGGGCATCGGCGCGGGAACGGCCGTGGCAGCGCCGCAGACCACGCTGCTCCAGATTCCGGTGGTCACCGGTTTCCAGATCGCACCTGGCGCCGTGCCCGGAGGGTTGTTCCAGACCATTCCGATGAAGGCCACGGTGGGTACCGAGCCGGGTGTTCTATTGCTGTCCGCAGCGAATATCGCACCGTACGCAGACCAATACCCGTACCGAAGTCTCGGTGTGAGCTGGCGAAACTGGGACATCGGCTTCCGTGGAAGCGCGGGACTGCGGCATTGGCGGGACAACCCGAACCCGGGCCCGCCCAACGACCTGCCGCCGCTGCACAGTGAGCAGTACCCGCGCGAAGTAGCTCTGCCCACCGGAAGTGGCTGGGTCGAGATCACCGTGACCCACTACCGCGACTACCACTACGGCGAGCCCTACGCCGACACGCTGGTCCCGGGCAAAGGCTTGATCTACGTGCCCTGATCGTCCAACCGAAAGGAAACTCGATGCGGAAATCGATCCGCGGCGGTGTCGCCGCCCTGGCGCTGACCGCCCCCCTGGTCTTCGGCATGGGTGCTGGAACTGCAACCGCTGCTCCGCAGGAGTCGGTACTTCAGGTGCCCGTCGTCACCGGGCCGGAATTCGGCCCGGTAGGCGTTCCTGGTGGACTCATCCAGACCATTCCGATTCGAGCTGTGGTCGGTGAGAATCCGGGTGAGGTGCGTTTCTCGGCAGCAGACATCCGGCCGTACTACTACCAATTCAACTACCGGCACCTGACGGTCAACTGGCGCAACCTGTCCACCGGCGAAGTGGGCTCCGCGGGCTTGCGGCACTGGAACGATGAGGTCGATCGGACTCAACCCGCCAATCAGGGTGGCTCGCAGGCATATCGCTTGCCCCTCGAGGTGACGGCTCAGACGGGTGC
>NZ_LVCU01000079.1:0-11908 GCF_001647185.1 Rhodococcus sp. EPR-147 | reverse complement strand
TACCCTGACACGCGGTGTTGTAGGCGGTCAGGTACCGAGATCGCCTGCGATATCGGCGGCGGCGAGCATCGAAACCAGGAGCGGCACAACTCGTTTGGCGGCGATTCGATAGTCTCCGCGGCCGTGTTGCTCGACGATGTTCGCCGAACTCAGCGTCTTGAGGTGGTGATAGATCTGGCCGGACGAGCCGAGTCCTACTGATGCGAGGAGATCCGCAGCGTTCGCAGGGCCTCGCAGCAGCGTTCGCACGATCTGCAGTCGCACCGGATGTCCCAAAGCGGCAAGCACTTCCGATGCGGAGGGAATAGGTAGGTCCACGATGGCGTCGGGGGAGTAGCCGATGTCCCAGCGGACCGTGCCGTGCAAATGCACGTCCCCTTGGTAGGCGATCATGCCGCCTGTCGACGGGGCGGCATCGAGCTGCTGGGGAGCGTCGCGTCGTTCCAGCTCGGCGACGCGCGCCTCCAACTCTGCCAGTCTCGACTCGAACTCGGTGCTCACACCACGCAGGCTATCCGGTCGAGCACGTCCGACGATTGCATCGCCTCGAGGATGAGTTGCTGCTGTACGCCGAATTGGGTCATGGCCTGATCGAATCTGTCCGCGGGGAGGCCATCGATCAGCCACACTGCCGTGGCGACTGTTCCGTCGTTGCGGCGCAGCTCGAATCCCTGGGTCAGAACACCGGGGAGGCTGCCGCCTTTGAAGCCGATACCGCGAACGCTGTCACCTGCTGGTTGCCATTCCAGTTGGCGGAGAATGGTGTCGGATGCCGCGCCGTAGGTCCCGTCCGTGAAGGCGCGATACATTCCGTTCAGTTCTTCGGCCGAACCGCCGCGGAAACTGCTCTCGACCCTGGACGCCTGGTCTTCGTAGGTGGGCAGTTGCACGGACGCCTCGACCTGGGTCCGGAACTGCGGGTCGAATGCCCACTTCTGTGCGGTCTCCCAGCGTTCCGCGTCGGCGAGTGCGGGGTCGAACAGCGACAGCATGTCGGCCACCATGCTCGGTAGCTCGAAGTTCTCCCAGTCTCCGGTTGCTGCGGCGTCGACGAGTGCCTGATCGCCGAGTCGATATCGCAGGTAGTCGGGCACCGAGTTGTCGCTCTCCTGGATCATGGCCGAGACCATGTCGTCGATGCGGACCGTGGCGTTGGGGTCGGGTGCGTTGGTGCCGGCGTTGGCAATGCCCAACCGGGTCAAGGCCTTCGGATGCGCGTTGGCGTCGGTACCGGGTACGTACCACCGCTCCCAATCCGATAGAGCCACTTGCTCGTTCGGGTCGATGGTGCCGTTCGCGACTGCCTGGGCGTAGGCGGCGAGATGCACCACCTTGATTGCGGATGCAAGTACCTGCTCCTGGTCGGCGCGATGTTCGACGGTTCGGCCGCGCCCGTCGTCGATGACGAGGCTGACGGTGTCGGGCGCTTGATCGATCAGTCCGATCCATCCGTCCTCGGTGGCGAGGTCGGTGGACGTGACGGGAGCGCAGTCCTCCGGCGTCGGGGTAGTGGTGGTCGCTGCGGTTGCGTCGGTGTCGGTGGCGCATCCGCCCACCAACAGAGCAGCTACACAGGCTGTCGAGATCCAGGTCGAGCGACGCATCGAGTTCTCCCATCGGCTATTCCGTAATTCCGGAATAACCATAGAACGCGAGGTGCGGCGCGGCAACCCCTCCACCGCACTCCAGCCGTTCAGAACAAGGTGGGCGCGGTGTAGCGGCCGTGTCGTGCCTCGTTCAACCTTGAACTCGGCCGGAGTAGGCGATCTATCGGGGTTGGTCGATGCGTGCCGGCACCTGGTGGATTACTCGATGGGTTTCGCGAACCTTGATCGGCAAGGCACTAACCTTGACTAGCACCGCGCGGTCGGCCACTTACTGCAGTCGCCAAATCACCGCAGACTCGGCCGTCGCGTGACAGCATCGCGAGAGTAATTGCAGCAAGAAAGCCGGCAGGTAGTTTGTGGTGAACGATTAGCGGTGACGACACCGTTGTAGCAGCCATGCTCGACCGCCTACTTATCGATGGTCGGTGTCTCCTGTGATTCGTACCGGCTCCGCGGTCGCAGCTCACACTCGGAGATGCTCCGCAATGCTGTCACCGGGACCCGTCAACCGCTAATGTGATCACCGTTAGTCGGTTAAGCACTTTCGCTGAGCGAGGTTAAGCATTTTTGATAAGTTCCATCATCTGCGCCGCCAAGAACGAGCACTCGAAGAAGGTGCTCGGGTGGGGCGCGGCCGATCACCTGCTCTCCGGGCTGTTACTTGACACGTTGGACTTGGATGTCGGCGAGCTTGGCGGAAAGTTTACGGGCACAATCATGCCCTTAGGCAGGGGGACGCGATGTATTAATTGGACCATGAAGCAGGAACGTGAACTCCACGGGTCGCGGCGTTCGATTGGAGCAACCGGCTTACTGGGTAAGTGCAGGAGCACAGAGCCTGTGGTCGACGTTCGAACATCAACACCTGCTACCGACACACCTTCCGCCTGTGGCGCAAAATTGGCTACTGCAGTCGATAAATTGATTAATTCTTGCGATACTTTCTGTACGGATACGATAGTAGGCCTGCTCAACCCAACCGCTTTAAGAAACAGTCACCGACCACGTCTATCATGGCCACGCAATCTCAATTAACTTTTTAGTGTGGACCCGACTGGAAAGCGATTTACAGCGAGAACGCAGCTATGCAGCTACTGTTTTCTGAGTTCGAGCCGGCGCACTTACACGACCGATCAGATAAGAGGGGAAGCTCAAGTGAGCGCACAACCACGCTCGGTGTCATCTCAGCCTTCAAGACCTATCCGAACCTTCTGCACCCTCGGTCAGCCAAATGGCCGAGATCTTGAATTTTCACCATTCGTCGCAACAGATGGGCTTCCGCGATGGATTAACGTGAGGCCGCCGCGGGCTATAAAATCAGGCGACAACATTAACGCACGCAAGTGTTTTGACAGTATTTGGCGCTGCGATGACGGACGATCAACCGCCTGGACTCAGGCAACCGTTCATACTCATGTGATCTTTGGATCGCCCACCAGGCGCTCTTGGACACTTTCGAGAACCGACATCGAGGAACACGGACAACACTCCCATGGCGGGAGCCGACAGGTAAGGGCACGCCGGTGGGACTGGCAAGAAGACGAGCGCCTAGTAAGCCCCTTCGATTGGGAAAAAGAACGGCGCGTTCCCCTCTCTGTCTCTGACCGTTATCTGATCGACGACAAAAAGGTAAGGATATCCTTCCAGGCTATGGGGTCGGATCAATATGCAGACAATGAAAAATCTCAAAGGCCTTCCGAATCAAGCCGAAACCAGCTTGATCCAATAATTACGATCGGCTCGACTGCACCGATTGAAACGTCTGATCGAACAATAAGCACTTCGGACGATCTACATATACTTCAGACGCCGTTAGGGTCATCAATCGCCGGCGGCCTAGTGAGCGCATTGGTATCGCACTATTTTGGGTGGAGCTGAAAGACATGTCAATCGACTTTGGTGCTGGCGGCGCTCATGTTGCCCCACTGATCGTCGGGGTCGCGTCGTTTGCGGCCACTGACCCGTAATCGCGGCACCTGCACCGCGGCAACGCGGCGTGCATCAAACCGCTCGTCGCCGGCGGCGGGATCCACCTCGCAGCCGTTGAGCTAGCGGGATGAAATGCGCAAGCGACGAAGACCAACCAAGCTCGGTGCTGCGCATGGCCCGCTCTCTTCCTTCACCGCCCATGGGAACTTGGCGATCAGGGACATTCCGACGACAGGCGTGTCGGGCCGGCCGGACCAGGTCGAGTTCGGGTAGGCGACGAGAGTATGGGAAGGCCCTAGCCTGTGACTTCGATTATGTTTGCTTTGAGCACCAGTGCTGTTTCGTTCCCTCCCAATGTCGTCGTGTATGTCTGACTTCCCATAATTTCTGCGTACAGCGTTACTATGTCCTTATCGACGACGTCTCGCCCGACGGTCGGATCGAAGTTCACTATCGTATTGAGGTCGAAGTCATACCACTGGGTACCGCCGACTGCTGAGGTGTTCGCACGAAACATGGAACTTCCGGTGACAGAGTCGAATTGAGTTATGTATCCGTACAGGACAAACCGTTTTCCTTTTTCCGCGTCTGGATTGCGGGCCAGCACGGCATATTCGCGTTCGCCGATCGCGGCGTAGGTCTGACGGTCCAATCTGGTTGCCTGTGCGTCGACGGAAGCTTGCCGAGACTCCATCGTCACCCGACTGGCCTCGACCGCAGCAGCATTTGGATTCGTCGTGCTGGTAGTAGTTCGTGACGGTGACTTGGTAGCAGTTTCGCTGGGCTGTCCGGGCCCACCTCGGTCTTGTGCGCCGGTCGGGGATGGTGGGAGTGTCCGCGTGGTGGTTTGAGCAGCGCGCACGTCACCCTCGCCCTCACCTGCGCCACCAACCGCCACCCCCAGGAAAAACACGACTGCCATCGCTGCTCCCGCAATTGCGGACTGCGGCAACGTCAACGGCCACTTCCGCGAGCTAGGTTGCTTCTCGACGATTAGTCGCCACATCTTCCCATCCCAGTAGCAACCGTCATTCTCATGGCGGCCGGTCTCGGAGTTGAACGATCCTGACCCGGGAGGAGGCTCCATCTCGCGTATCGCTTTCTCGTGACCGACTTTTGGGCAGATTACCCGTGCAGCCGATTTAGTCGCAGGAAATCGTCACGACAGCTCCGCGGCCAGAATGGTGGTCCAGGCTGGAGCAATGACTGCTCGCAATCAATGTGCAGTGAGTCTGTTCTACATCTGAGTTGCTTGACTACCCGTCCAGACCTTGATCCGTGGCGATGTGCGACAACCGCTCTGCGTAGCTGCTGGCTTGGCCGCTCAGAACAACGTGGGGGCGGTGTAGCGACCGTGTCGTGCTTCGTTGAGCCGGGCGCTCCAGCGCTGCACGAGCCACATTTCGACGAGTTCGGGGCTGGTGCCGATGACGGTGGCCCATGCGGTGATGAGTTCGACGTAGCGGTCGTAGCGACGACGAGTGAATCCGGTGACGGACGGATCTTCGAGCCATCCTTCGTGGATGAGGGTCGAGACTCCGTATTGGTCGATCAGTTGTGCCGACCCGCCGTAGACCGAGGCCTTCACCGCCCACAGGAACGTGGCCATCAGGGACATCCCGACGCCGGGTGCATCGGGCCATCCTGACCAGGTCGAGTTCGGATGATCGGGCACTGCGCGGTTGCGTACGCAGCTGTCGAGCACAGCGAGAGTCTTGGCGACGGGGTTCTCATCGGGACGGCTGAGGTGCGGGTTCATGACGTCCGGGAAACGTCGCATCGCTCTGCGGTGCCGGTGACTGCCCTGCCAGGCTGCGCAGAGAAACAGCAGGCCGAGCGAATCATGTTCCCCTACAGCCAGATCGGTTCCGATACGAAGATCGTTGCGCTGCACGGTGGCACCGCCGTACTCGACGATCTCTCCGTCGAGGTTGCGGCCGCGCAGCCGAAGATCGTGTCCTGCCCGGTCGAGGTGGCCGTTCCACCAATCCAGGTCAACCTCCACACCGTCGTCGAGGACATGCAGGTCGTAGCTGCGGTGCTGACACCACTGCACACAGGCTTGTGGTGGCGGGAACCCCTCGTCGAGTCGTGACATACCGCCATCGAAGCATCGGGTACCGACAGATTCGTCGGCGTTTCCCGATGTCCCTGCGCACTGGCGGTCACATATGGATGGGGTCTGGTAGGCGATCGGAGCAAACAGGGGAGTGCCGGTGACCGTTGCTGACAGGCCAGTTCAACCGGCAGGTGCATCTGGGAGCGTGACCGGCTGGTGTCTATCGAAGCATCTCCGCGACCTGTGCGATCGCGGACTCGAAGCGCTCGCGTCCGCCGCCCGTGTTCAACCCCCGTGCCGAACAGTGAGGAATCTTCCCAGGGACGACATAGAGATCCCGGTCGATTCCTGAACGCGCCCAACCGTCACGAGCTGCGGCACCGAGCAAGAGAACGATCTCTATTCGTGGGCACAACTCGACGAAAGCCTTCGTCCATTTCACAGATCGAGTTCGCTCGGCAGGGGTGGAACCGCCATTCTTGATGCCTGCGACGGGGAAGGGAACTACATTCCAGTGGACCACGTCGGCATGTGAGACACCGTGGCGTTCATATGCTTCACGGCAATTGCGAGCCGTGCGGTCGTTGTTGTCCAGGCTCAGCAGCCCCGAACCGGTGCCGCTCTCAGCCTTGGTGGAAGGGTTGTCGAGGAGCACTAACATACGAGCACCGATACCACCCTGGTCTGGATCGACGTAGGGAACGTGGCCGTGCGGGAGACCGACGGAATCTGCGATGACGTCAGCCAGTGAGTTCAGCGGCCGGACGTGCGGGTCTCTAATGCGAGCAATTTTTTCGGCCACCACATCAGGGTCGGCGTTGCGTCCGTTCGGCATGCGATAAGGATTGCACGCGCTTCCGACACGAGTGATGTTCTTCGGTGGGGACTCCACACAGCCGACCGGCCTAGACGACCGATTCTGGCGTGAATTGCACGGACAGCGTAGAGCTGGCCGCCAGCGTCCGGCACATCCAGACGAACCGGTCGGTGTGTTCGGTTATGGTGTGCAACAACGCGAGGAAGGCGACCGATGTTAGAAAGCAAGTCAGAGATTCCGTTCTGGACACTAGCGACGAAAGAAGCCGTGGCACCGCTCGTCACAACAGAGGACTCGATGACGACGGCGCGTCTGAACGAGTTGCGCACAGTACTGGCCGCATTGGTCGATGCGCCTCTCGCGACACTGGAAGCGCATCCGATGCCGAAGTCCGCCGACCTGTCAGGCGGTGTGCATCTCGAGAGCATGAGTCCGCTCGCGACACACCTCTCCCAGTTGATCAGCCAAACTGCCAAGTCGGGTGGCAGTGGTGTCGCGGATACAGGTGGTGAGGTGCTGTATCGCATGGTCGTGCCGGCGAAGGTGGCCGCCCAGTTTGGTAGCGGAGTCGTCAAATCCATGACATCCAAGGTCGCGACAGGCGGAGTCCACAGCGCTCTAGTGGGTTCGTCCGGCATAGCAGCCCAAGCGACGTTTGTTCCTGTTGCGGGTTCGGCTGCTGCTGGTGCTGTAGGTGGGTCGGCCGCTACGGCCGGCGCAGCTGTCGTCGGCGCAAGCGCCCTTACCGTCGCGGCCCCGTTGGTTGTCATGGCGGTAGCAGTCGGGCTCAACGCCCGCGCCGAGCGCAATCGCCAGCAGGCTCTCGACACGATCACGGAGATGCTCGGTGAGTTGAAGGACAACGCACTCACGGGCGAACGATCTGCGCTGAATGCGTGCATCCCTATTATCGACGCCGCCTCGGCAGTTCTTCTCGACGAAGGACGAATCGGGGCATCACTCGGTCTGGACACGGCGGTCTTTCACATCAATGTTGGGCTTGCGAATGCTGAAACACGGCTCGCTGCTTGGGAATCGGCTTTCGCGGGCTTCAAGGACGGCCGCGTCGAAATTCCTGAGCTCGAGAAGGCATTCAAAGGAATCGGCGGGCAAGGTGGAGAATTTCGTACTCACCTTGAATTGGCTAAGCTCTCGATCGACTTGAAGCAGCGGGTAACTGTTCTTCAGGCCGTCGAACACGCACAATCAGATCCGTCGAACTTGTTCGAGAGTTTCACTCGCGCGCTAAAGCTCCACGACCAACGCGTCATTGCTTTGCAGCATCGTTTGTCGCGGCTTCTGCAGGGGTTGTCGAGTCTTGAAGTCGACCGATCGCATGGTGTACGCGACGTCGTGTTCAAGTCCAGCGCCGTGGATGCACTCCTGAGGACTTCACGCCGAGTACGCGAACTGCAGAACTCGGTCGAGCATCCCGGCGTACAGCCGGATGTCGCCATTGAGATTGCGCGTCAACGAGATGGTTCTATCGTCGTTCTGCCGGCACATTCGGCTTGATCGAACTTGACGAGGTGGCGGTTCCACCAATCCAGATCAACTCCTCACCGTCGTCGAGGACATGCAGGTCGTAGCTGCGCGGTGCTGACACCACTGCACACAGGCCGTGGGAGGCGGAAACCCCTCGTCGAGTCGTGACATACCGCCATCGAAGCATCGGGTACCGACACATCCGGTGGCGTTTTCGATGTCCCTGCGAACTGTCGGCACCATATGGAACTGTGGGGTCTGGTTAGCCATCAGAACGAACAGGGGAGTGCCGGTGACCGTTGCCGACAATGCTGTCGACAGGCCACTCGTCGACGTGGACGTGGGCACCGATTGCTGGACGTCTGGCCGCGTGGGCCACTCTCGAATTCGCGGCGCGAGAGGCCGATGAGACCGTCAAGAACGTCGACGCGGCCAAGAGGTGGATCGCCTCGCATGCACAGCAGTTGAGGGATCAGCGGCTTGCTCCGATTGCCGAGCAGGCGCGCGACATCTGGGCGGAGTTGCGGCAGGAAAGCAATGTCGACATCGGTGCTATCAACTTGGTGGGCCACAACACCAGCAGGCGAGTGGTGATGACCGGCTCGGTCGACGGCGTGGAGTCCGAGGCACTGTCGGTGATGAGTCAGGGTGAGCTGCATGCGTTGGCATTGGCACTGTTCATACCGAGAGCGACCACGCCGAACAGTCCGTTCCGATTCATCGTGCTGGACGATCCGATCCAGGCGATGGATCCGGCGAAGATCGACGGCTTCATCAAGGTGTTGTCGACGCTCGCGAAGACCAGGCAGGTCATCGTGTTCTCGCACGATGATCGATTGGCCACTGCGATCAGGCAACTCGCAGTCGATGCGCCGCTCGTCGAGGTGATGCGCGAACCAGGTTCCAACATCAGTGTTTCCGAGACGCAGAATCAAGCGACCCGGTATTTCAATGATGTGCGGGCACTGGTGTTGGACGAGTATGTGCCCGACGACGTCAAGCGGCGGGTCGCACCCGGCTTGTTCAGGTTGGCTCTGGAATCGGCTGCGCAGCAGGTGTTCTATGCGAAGCAACACCGGGCGGGGGAGTCGCGGCTGGTGACCGAGGAGCGGTGGTCGGCAGTCCACAAGACTCGCAACAAGATTGCGCTCGCCGTGCACCAGGATTCCGAACGCGACCTATCGCAGTGGCTTGGCTTCCGCACCGAACGCTTCCCGACGCTCCATATCGCGAACGCCGGCACTCACAAAGGTGCAGATCGCCCGATCACCTGGGAAGTGGTGAACGACCTGAAGAAGATGGTCGACGGGATCCTCGCCGAATGACTACGACCACGTCACCGGCAGGAGCGCTGCGCAACGCCGAGCTTCTGCTCGACGGAAGTCATGGTGCTGCAGGCGGATCCGCACGCTTGGCAGCGTTCCTCGCTCGCCAGGCGTTGGAGGAATTGGTAATCGAGCGTTGCGTGGCGTTGGGCGTCGACATCGAACGGCCGAGTATGCGATCGCGGTTGGTGATTCTGCGGTCGCTCGACACAGCCGAGAACGCCGATGCTGCTGCAATGGCGTGGAGCAGATTGAGCAACGCATGCCACCACCATGCATATGAATTGGCACCCACGGTCGCCGAAGTGCGGCACCTCTGCGGTGTAGTCGCGATTCTGTTGGAAGGCGAATGACTACAGATTCAATGAGCTGCGGTGCGGCGGCGTTCATCGACCCGACCGACGACATGCTGCGACAGCAGTGGCTATCGGTTCTCGCTCGCGAACATGTCCCTGCGGGTACTAATCAGAAGAATTTTGTTCAGTGCGAAGTCGTGCTGTGCTTCTGTGCCTGTCTGGTAATGGACTACAGCAAATACGGAAGCGCATCTGCCTCTCGCGCGCCGTTCCCGGTGCAGGACCTGGCTCGGATATTCAAACGTCCGCCCACGTCGATTATCGCAAAGATGGCGAATCTTTACGGGACTCGATCACATGGCGGCAAGTACGACCTCGAAGTGGCCGAGCGGCTCCGAGATCTGGATCTGCTGAGAGGTCTCTACTTGCGGATATTTGATGTTGCTCGGTCCCTCGGCATCGATCAGGTCGAGTTGCCAGATTTTCTTCACCTTGAGGATGGTTTCGCTCTTCAGCTCGAGGGGCAGGCGGAACTCGATGTCAGCGTTGTCGAGAGCGAATTCGAAAGGATGCTGGACCAGCACAGGCAGAAACGTAGTACAGCTGCTGTGTTGCCGACGCAGAGAATGTTCACGTTCGCTGTGCGCGTCGGCCAGCATCGGTTCGCCCAGTCGGTTTTGCAGAATCACCAAAACTGTTGTGTCTTTTGTGGATTAAGCGGAACTATTGCGGGACGGCGTCGGCCGAGAATGATGGTGGCGAGTCATATCAAGCCGTGGCGTGATAGCTCCGACGATGAGCGGCTCGACTTCCGCAATGGGTTCACTGCGTGCCCTACTCACGATGTTGCGTTCGACACCGGGCTGATCACCGTTAATCAGGACCTCAGTGTGAGCTACGCGCCGGGAGTTGAGAGCGACGTGAGAGCAACCCCGGCTCTTCGGCATGCACTGGGCAAGCCGCCGCTGGGAGAGCGGATCTTCCTAGGACCAGACTCGGTCGCTCCGGAAATGTCATATCTGACCTGGCATCGGGAAAAGATCTACGTCGCTGTTTAGAACAGACCGCCGGTCTCGGCAATGTCCCCCGTTCAATGATGTGCGGCGCTACAGCTTGCCGCGATTGTCATAGCGAGGAAATCTGCGACCAGCCTTGGGCATCCGTGGCGGCGACTGATGTCGTTGGGGTCGAAAATCGTGCGTCCAGAGCTTGGATCCTTGACGAGCTGACACCGATCCAGGACCCAGCCGACGAGCGTGAGCTGCCCGAGGCGGACGGTATGAGCGTGTTCGGGGATCGCCGAGAACTCGATGTAGTCGTTGAAGCGAATTGCTGATCGGTCAGATCTGGCGTACTTCATCTTGTTCGTCTGCCACAGAGTCCAATCGTCGGTTTGAGTGGGTGCCGAGATGGTTTCCACGAGAGATATTGGCTCACTCCTGTCGAACGCATCGCTGATCACCCCGAGTTGCCGCACAGTGGTCGGAGTTAGGTCGAACTGCGGCGAACGCGGGATGCGGTCGCGGAAGATCACGTCGAACAGGTCGCCGAGTGCCTGCTGAGTCGATGTTTGCGTCATAGCGGCGAACAGTAGTCAACCGGTGTGCACAGGCACGCTCAAGAGGCTGTGGATCAGCGGGTAGCCCGAGTTGCCCGGTATGCCTATGAACTCGCGCCTACGGGGGACGAAGTACGGCATCTGTGTGGAGTCTCTCCACACTATTGGCGAGCAGCTGGCTATGGCCTCGAGGAGGGACGCAATCTCGCGGTTCGCGTTGGCACCCGGCGTCAGTCGGCACGTACGGCTGCTCGGGAGCGAGGGTGAGCAATGCGATCGCTGCGCCATCGCCGTAACCTGAGTCAGCCCTGTGGTGGACACGAGATCGAAGTCGTCGAACTTGGTTGCGGCGACCGATCAGGAGTTCGATAGTTGCAACTGCGAAAGGTCCTTCGCCGCGGCCGAATCTTTTCATGGAGAAGGACGAGTTCTACAGCACGACAGTACATTCAGCGACCGAAACTCACGCTTCTATCGTCCGTGTATCCAGTCTAGAAAAGCGTCTGGTCCGCGGGGACGAGTTGGTCGGCGAATCGATAGTTGCAACCGATGTCGATCATCTCGCTCGGGTCTTGCTTGTCCCGGAACCACGTGACACAGGTTTCCGCGGCTAGGCGACGGTCCTTGGTGAACAGGTACCCGTCGGTACAGTCGTCGAAGTGTTCCTGCAGGTACCACTTGTCGAGAGTGATTGCCGCAGTCGAGTAGTCGGCGAGCAGTAGATGTCCGAGCTCTATACGGGAGCGGCGAACAAGGAATACCTCGTCCTCCATAACCTGGAGTTGAGCACACGGGACGTCGTCGGGCTCGTGTTCGCTGGGGATGTAGTCGT
>NZ_LVCU01000078.1:0-7836 GCF_001647185.1 Rhodococcus sp. EPR-147 | reverse complement strand
CATACCGATCCCCATCGATCGTCGATGCGAAATGCCATTCCGGAGCGGCATAGTCGGATTGCTTCATGTATGTCTCCAAGTCTTTCGTCGGGTCGGGCTTCGTGTTTATACGGAGGGCTCAAGGGCGGACGCGAGGGTCTGCAATTCCGTCGCCACACGTTGGTACCCGTCTTGGGGCAGGCCGGGTGCAACGTGTTGAGCGTGGGCTACGGCTACGAAGACATGCGCGAGCGGTGCGTACATGGTGCGCAACCCGTTTCGCTCTCCCCGGGTCTCGGCGCGATACGACTGACTGTATCGAACGGGTCTGACACAGCTCACGGCGACGGCCGGTCGCAAACAGCTTGTCGTAGGCGTGTGCGATGATCGAAATGCAGAACGGATCAAGTTCTGCGTCTCCTGCGGTGTTGATGTTCCCGCGACTTCTTCCCTGACAGCGCACCGCGATGGTGCACGACAAAAGGTGCCCGATGGCCAAGAAAATTCTCTACGTAGACCTCGACAACACCCTCGTGAACTTCCAGTCGGGCATCGACCGAGCAGACCCGGCCGATATCGCGAAATACCCGGACGATCTCGATGAGGTACCGCACATCTTCTCGCTGATGGATCCCATCGACGGCGCGCTCGACGCTTACCGCACGTTGGCGGCGGTGTTCGACACCTACATCCTCTCCACCGCCCCCTGGAAGAACCCCAGCGCCTGGCACGACAAGGTGCTGTGGGTGCAGAAGCACCTCGGGTTCGACGAAGGATCCGTCGCGTACAAGAGACTGATCCTGTCCCACCACAAGAATCTGAATCGCGGTGACTTTCTCGTAGACGACCGACGCAATAATGGTGCCAGCAAATTCGAAGGGGAATGGCTGCGCTACGGCACCGAACCGTTCGAGACATGGGACCAGGTGACGGCCTACCTGCTGGAACGGGCGTGACCGTCATAGCGCAGTTCTTGTCGGTACCCCTCGGTATGGTTCGGCCATCATCTTCACCGCGTCCATTCGGCGCACTTTCCATCAGGAGGTTCTTTTGACCAATACACAGCTCTCTCTCGTTGCTGCTCTGCTCGACCGCTCGGGTTCGATGAACACCATCGCCGATGACACCCGCGGCGGGTTCGATTCGTTCATCGCGAAGGAACGTGAGTCCGACGGCAATACCGTTGTCACCCTGGCGCAGTTCGACGATCGTTACGAGTCGGTCTACAGCTCGAAGCCGATCGCGGAAGTACCGAACCTCGTGCTGGAGCCACGCGGGATGACTGCCCTCTACGACGCTGTTGGCCGGCTCGTCACCGAGGTGGGTGCCGAGCTCAGTGGGTTACAGGAGGACGACCGCCCTGGCTCGGTCACCGTACTGGTGATGACCGACGGGCACGAGAACGCGAGCAAGGAGTGGACCAATACTGCTGTGCGCAAGCTGATTGCGAAGCAGGAGCGGGATTACCAGTGGGACTTCGTTTTCCTGGGTTCCAACATCGACGCTGTCGAAGTGGGCGCTGATCTCGGGTTCGCGCGCGATAAGTCGATGACGTACGTATCGACGACGGTCGGCGTCACGGCTGCCTTCGATTCAGTGGCGAGCTACCAGGACCGCAAGCGTGCTCAGGTGCACGGAGCGCCTCTTGCCCAGGGTTTCTCCGAAGCCGATCGGCGCAGGGCGCGCGGCGAATGAGGAATAAAGGCGGCAGCGGTGCGGCGGAGGGGATGATCGAGCTGATCTTCTTCCTGTGCATCGTTGCCGCGGTGCTCGGTTGGGTGTTCAGCTGAGTGCGCGCAGAGTTACACGTCGAGTCACCTGATAGAGAGGGCGGTCCGATGGTCAACGACGAGACGGCAAGATTTCTAGTCCGCGAGTTGGGATCCGAGGGCGGATGGGCATCTCCGGAGATGTCGGCGTACGACAATGAGGACCATCTTCAGCGGATCATTGCTGCCGCGCCGGAGCATGTGCCGGGTGTCTCCGAGTCTGCTCTCACGGTACGGGAGCTGGCCACGTCTGCCGGGCCAGCGGATGTCTGCATCGTCGACCGTGATGGTTCGGTCACCGTCGTCGAATGCAAGCTGGCCTCGAACACAGAGCGACGGCGGATGGTGATCGGGCAGGTCTTGGACTACGCCTCTGCGATTTCGTTGGGTGGTGAAGCCTCGTTCAGGAGACAGTGGGCAAGGCGCGGTGGCGTCGACCTAGGGGTTCTCGAGGAGGAGGCGGTTGAGCGGCTTGCCGAGAACATCGCCACCGGACGTGTGCACCTTTGCCTCGCTGTAGACCGCATCGATGCGGATCTGCGGAGACTGGTCGAGTACTTGAATCGAATCACACGCGTCGAGATCCGCGTGACGGCATTGCAACTCGCGTACGCCCGGCACGGTGGTCTCGAAATCTTGGTGCCGTCGACCTACGGGGGTGAGTTAGCCGATGCGAAAGCGCATTCGGCCGGCGGCTCTGCGGGACCTGTTTGGACAAAAGAGTCGTTCCTGGAGGCCGTACTGTCTGACGGTGATCGGGCGTTGGCGGAAAAGTTGTTCGACCTGCAGGAAGCTCTCGACGTCTCCTACGGAACTCACGACGATTTCTGGTTCGGCACCCCACCACGTGGAGCGGTGTTCTTCCATCCCTTCGGGTATCTGTACCCGCCGATGTCGCTGTGGATAAACAAGTCCGGTCAGTTGATGGCTTCCGGTTCGTGGACGAAGTATCCGCACATCGCCACGCATGACGGGTTTGCCGAGCTCGCTGTATTTCTCGGTCAGAACCACAGGGCCTCGGCACCTGGTCGCAGGGTTTCCGATCTGGACCTCGAAAAATTCTGGAGCGTTGTCCTGGATTGCGCCCAGCAAATCAATGTCTAGGTCAGTCGTGCCGCGTGAATGTGCTCGGAACTGCTACCACCGGAACTCCTACGCTCGTTGTGATCGTGTGCGATTGTGATCTTGATTATCGACACTGCGACGGCGTGGAAGGACATTCAGCGTGAGCGATTCGGAGCTGAAGCGTCCTACAGAGATGTTCGATGTCCTATTTGCGGAGGCAGAAGCAGCGACTCAGGCCGCCGTTGGTTTGCGTGCGTCGATCAGGGGCTCCGTCCACGCAGTCCTCGATGCGCAAGCCGACGACATCCTCCGTAAGGCACCCGCAGCCGGTCTGAAACAGTCCTTACCCAGGGGAACTCGCCCGGGCAGTCTCGAGCAGACGCGGCTACGAACCGTATTAGATCTCGCGAAGTCATCACCGGGTGAGATCGGTGCCGTTCCGGGAATCGGGCCGCAGTCTGCACGAGCGATCCATGACGCCGCAGTCGCGCAGCGTAAGCGCATCCGGGCCGGCGAACGGGTGCGTCTCGATCCGCAACGAAAGCCCAACCTTGAGGCTCAGCTGCTCGAGTCCCTTACAGCGCTGCGACGGATGGAACGAGAAGTCCAAGGACTGCCGGTCGAAATCGCGCATCTGCGCACGTTGGTGGATCCCTGGCGGTCGGCTGCGACCAGGTCCAATGGCTGAATTTCGCGCATTTTCACCAGTAAACCGAGAACCTCACGTCGCATAAAGGTGTGTATCAGCTCAATGCGGTCGCCAAATCGCTGGAGACGCAATCGATCCGCCAACACTTCGCGCGGATCGTCGCTGCAGGTAGTCCAGCGGGTAGTGCATGGACCGAGTACGAACGGGACGCATCGTCGCTCAATGCGTTGTTGAGCCAGTTCACGTCGCTAGGCGCGGCGGAAGTGGATGCGTCGCATGGCTTCGTCGGTTCACCATCGCGAGCGAAACGCGGACGGTGGTGCACGACCGCATAAGCGGCCTGAACCACTCAACCCGACACTCGACTGAACCCGGGACAGTCCCGTCTGTGTGCTTAGATCAACCGACAGCTTGCTGTCGCTCTCCGCTTTGAACTTTGAAGCAAGGCTGGGTAGGCCACTGGATCTGCCGATGAGCTGACGCTCTGACCTGCGCATGCGCGGCCAGATTGCTGGAATCTCTTGGTGTGCTCCGTACCCAGACTCGCCGACTAACTGCAAAGATGCCGCCAACGGCACAGGCCACCTGACATGCTGGGAGACAGAAGCTGTCCACATCGGCACGATGAGTCCATGCAGCCACTCGACACACTAGGAAGTAGATGACGCTCAACGCATATCAGGCGAAGTACTACGCCTATGAGCTTCAGCGTGCCTACGCGAACGATCATGTTGGCAAACTTGCGGGGATCTTGTTCGACGCCCAAGTCGAGCCCAAGCCGCATCAGATTGATGCCGCGCTCTTCGCGCTGCAGACTCCTTACCTGAACGGCGTGATTCTCGCAGACGAAGTAGGTCTGGGCAAGACGATCGAGGCAGGCATCGTCGTCACTCAATTTTGGTCCGAGCGAAAGCGTCGGATCCTAATCATTGCGCCGTCCAGTCTCCGCCAGCAGTGGCAGCAGGAGCTTCTGGAAAAATTCCTCATCCCCAGTCAACTTCTCTCCCCAACGTCAAAGGGCGAGCAGCTCGGACTAACCAACAGGGAAGGTACCGAGGTATTGATCTGCTCCTACGAATTCGCGTTGCGTCACGAGACCAGCTTGCTGCGTCCGTGGGATCTTGTGATTTGCGATGAGGCCCATAGGTTGCGCAATTTCTATACCGGCCGCAACAAAGCGCCTGAGGCGATCAGCCATATCGTCCGTGAAGCTCAGAAGACGATCCTCCTCACCGCCACGCCCTTGCAAAACAGACTAGAAGAGCTGTATGGCCTCGTCAGTGTCTTCGATCCCGACTACTTCTACTCCCTCGAAGCCTTTCGTGAGCGATACGTCAAGGTCAAAGGCATCGGCGACAACGACGACCTTGTCGAGCGCGTTGCGGGGATCAGCAAGCGAACCCTTCGCCGCGACGCGGCAAGGTACATCCATTTCACAAAGCGCATGCCGCTTACTGTCGAGTTCATGCCGAGTTCGGCTGAACTAGAACTTTACGACAAAGTCAACGATTACCTGCAGCGTGAAGTCTTGTACGCATTTTCTAACTCGCAGCGCCACCTGACCGCCCTGATTCTGCGAAAGCGTCTAGGATCAAGCACGTACGCGGTCTCCAGCACACTTGAGCGCATTGCCGATCGGCTCGAAGCGGAAGTCAGATCGGGAGTGCGCCGTGACAGCCGAGGCGGGCTTATCCTTGCCGACTTCGCCGAAGCTGATCTGACTGACGAGGAACTTGAATCGATAGAGGCTGGTGGTTTGCCGACGCCGGACGGCGGCCCAGCCGTTGACGAGGGGCTGAATCACGATGTCCTCGAAGCGATGCGTGCAGAGGTGTTCGAGTTGCGCCGGTATGCCGCGTTGGCGAGTTCGATCACCGTCAATCAGAAGGCAGTAAAGCTCGGCGAAGCGTTGGACAAGGGCTTCGAACGCCTCAAGGAACTTGGTGCTCCGCAGAAGGCCATCATCTTTACGGACTCGACCAAGACACAGCAGTACATCGCACGCACTCTCACCGAGAGCGGAAGAGGTGATGGCCTAGTGCTGTTTAACGGTACCAATACCTCGCCAGCCTCCAACGAAATCTACCGCGACTGGCTCGAAGCGAACAAAGACGGTGAGATCATCACTGGCATTGCATCGGCCGACCGTCGAAAGGCGCTCGTAGACTACTTCCGTGACCGCGGCAAGGTCATGATCGCCACCGAAGCCGCCGCCGAAGGCATCAACCTTCAGTTCTGTTCTATGCTCGTTAACTACGATCTCCCCTGGAATCCGCAACGAGTCGAACAACGGATCGGCCGTGTACACCGCTTCGGCCAAAAGTTTGACGTAGTCGTCGCGAATTTCTCAAATAAGGGTAACGCGGCGGAGGCACGCATACTCGAATTGCTTGCAAATAAGTTTCATTTGTTCAAAGGTGTATTCGGTGCTTCTGACGAGGTGCTCGGCTCAATCGAGGACGGTTTCGACTTTGAGAAGACCATCAATCGAATTCTCAGCGACTCCCGCAGCGACGCCGACATCAACCGCGCGTTCGAGGACCTAGAAAAGACGTACGCGACCGAGATCAGCTCAGAGATGGCAGCGGCCAAAGCCAAGGTCTTCGACAACCTCGACCCCAACGTCCAAGATCGCCTCAAATCTTACGACGCGCAGTCCGGCGAAGTGCTCAACAAGTTCGAACGCCTTTTACTCGCCATCACCAAGCGTCAACTGGCTGACCACGCTGACTTCGAGGGCGACGGTCGGCAATTCGTGCTCCGTGAGTCGCCTGTCGAGGACGCGCCAAGGGGCCGTTACTACTTCAAGTCCGAGCCGCTCGACAACGCTCACCAGTATCGGTTCTCTGGGCCGCTGGCGGGATACGTGATCGAATCCGCGAAGACTAGCGACACTCCGGCCAAGGAGCTCACATTCAGCTTGGGTCAGTCGGAGCGTGTCACCACCGCAGTTAAAGACCTCGTAGGCAAGTCAGGCGAACTCACGGTAAAGGTCGTCACCTTCAGCATGAAGGCAAAGAACGATGACATCAGCGAGTCTTACATGCTCGCCGGTGGCCTCACGGACGACGGCCAATGGCTCGATCACGAATACGCAGCCGACATCCTCGACCTAGCTTGCACTGACGAGGGTGCCGAAGTAGCTATCAATGACGCCGTATTCGAGCAGCACCTCGCCGAACGCCGCAACCAATTGGAGCGCGAAGTTCAGGGCCGCAACTCCCGCTATTACGACCAGCAGGAGGAGCTATTATACCGTAATCAGCAGGACCGACGAGCCGAGTCGGATGGTCAAATTCGCGAGTACAAGGCGAAGGAGAAGGAAGCTCGCAAGAGCGCGCGGAGCACCGATGATCCTATGCAGCAGCTTAGATTCAAGAAGGACGCTCGCAAGTGGGCCGAGCGGGCCGAGGAAAAAGACGAAGAGGCTCGCGTCGCGCGAAGGAAAATGCGCGAAGAAGCCGACCTTTACCTTGAGCTAATAGAGCAGGCACTCAGGGGAACACAAGCCATTGAGCACCTATTCAGTATCCGGTGGAAGGTGGTCACTTGATGAGGAACCGCGCAGCCGCGACGACTCTGACGATAAACCCATCAGGAATAACTCAAGGATCAAACCAATGAGCACAGACGAAATTTACGAAACTTCAAGCGGGACGCCAAACTTTAAGACTGAGCTTGCCGCGCAGCTCTCGGAGCTGATTCCCGAGGCTATTGCCGACGGAAAAATCGATGTCGAGAAGCTTAAGGAACTCCTCGGTGATGACATCGGCGACGACCGTGAACGCTTTGGTCTTTTCTGGGCTGGTAAGAAGCGCGCCCTGCAGGCTTCACAGGAGCCCACCATGGCGACCCTGAACCCGGACATCGAGAACAGTAAGGACTGGGAAACTACCAAGAATATCTTTATCGAAGGCGACAACCTTGAAGTACTCAAGATTCTGCAGAGACATTATTATGGCAAGATAAAAATGATCTATATAGATCCGCCCTACAATACCGGCAACGACTTCGTCTACCCTGATAACTACAAAGAGGGTCTCAAGACCTATTTGGAGTGGACTCGGCAGGTCAACGAGGAAGGGAAAAAAGTCAGTACAAATTTAGAGTCGGAGGGCCGCTATCACTCAAATTGGCTAAACATGATGTATCCACGACTGAAGCTCGCCCGGCAGTTGCTTACGGACGACGGAGTCATCTTCATCTCGATCGACGATGGCGAGCAGGACAATCTCAAAAAGCTCTGTAACGAAGTCTTCGGCGAGAATAATTTCATCAATACAGTCTCTGTGAACATGAAGAACGTTGCGGGCGCATCGGGTGGCGGAGAGGATAAGCGTCTGAAGAAGAACATCGAATATCTGCACATTTACT
>NZ_LVCU01000077.1:0-11107 GCF_001647185.1 Rhodococcus sp. EPR-147 | reverse complement strand
GAAAGAGCTGGAAATATACCAGCGTTTTGGTGGATCCCGGTGAGAAAGTTGCTATTGGTGCCACGGTGGATGGAGATGGCAATGATATCAAAATATTCGAGCGAAGAAACTTCTTGATACGCTCAATTGCCGAAGTGCAGCGGGTCGAAGGACTGGAGGAAGCGGAAGTTTACAACATATACGCAGCGAAGATCTTTCAGACTGCTATGCCTCAAAGTAGTATTCGGCCGCGAGTAATGTCGTTTGTTGCGGAGAATGGCGGGATTGAATCTGATCTGTATTCAATTGAATACGTTCCCCGTTCAGGGAGAAATAAAGGGCTCGTGTACGAGCAATTCTATAAAGGTGAAAACTTTCGGCTCTTCGCGTGGCTTCGAGATGTTGCCGAAGAACGTGATGGCGTTCTTTTTAAAAAAGAAATGCGTGGAACCTATTGGGACTACGCCAGTGAAACTAAGAATCTGACTAAAGAAGGCGGTGTTGAGTTTAAGAACGGTAAGAAGCCGCTTTCGATGCTGCGTCGCATCCTTGGAATGCAGCCCGACAAAGACATGATGGTGTTGGACTTCTTCGCGGGCAGCTCCACCACCGCGCACGCAGTTATGCAGTTGAACGCTGAAGACGAGGGCAACAGACGTTTCATTATGGTGCAACTACCGGAGCCAGTCTCGGAACATTCGGAGGCGCTCAAGGCAGGTGTTGCGACAGTGGCGGATATCTCGCGCAAACGCATCAAACTTGCTGGTGAGAAAATTTTGGCAACAAGCCCGATTACTACGCAGTCACTCGACACCGGCTTTAGGGCATACACGCTCGCGGACACGAACTTCACGAAGTGGCGCGCAGAGAGCGACGTTGAGACCAATGTGCTGGAACAGCACCTGCTCGATCTTCGCGATAGCGCAGACGACAACGCTACACCGGAGTCTCTCCTTGTCGAGCTCCTGCTGAAGCAGGGGTACTCGTTAACGGAGGAGGTCGGCGACGCCGATATCAGCGGGCTTCGGCTCAAGTCGGTAGGTGGCGGCCTGGTGCTGGCCTACCTCGATGAGCATGCTAAGCCGACTTTGCAACAGCTGCGTGAAGTACTTGACAGCCCCGACTTGGTAAAATTTGTCATTCTGGAGGATGCCTTCAAGGGTGATGATGAGCTGAAGGCCAACCTTGCGCAGGAAGCTAAGTCGCGCAATGTGGAACTGTGGACGGCCTAAAGTGATGGAGTTTAAGTTCGATTCCAGGCAGCCGTTTCAACAGGAAGCCATCGCATCGGTGGTTGACCTGTTCGAGGGGCAGCCTGCTGACGCTGATGCCTTGGAGGCAAAGCTCCAGGGTATCCTGTCGGTGTCCGACGGACAACAGTCGTTCGACATGGCGGCCGAGGTGGGTGCAGTCGGCAACAACCTGTTACTTGACGAAGAAGCGTTGCTTCAGAACCTACAGGCCGTCCAAGACCGAAACGGTCTTGAGGTTGCGGCAGAACTGTCGAGTAACGAGCTCGACTTCGATATTGAAATGGAGACCGGTACAGGGAAAACCTACGTTTATCTGCGAACGATTTTTGAGCTCGCGCAGAAGTATAACTTCCGGAAATTCGTCATCTTGGTGCCGAGCACTCCCATCAAGGAGGGCGTGACCACGAGCATCAAATTGATGGCCAAGCACTTTCAGGAGCTCTATGCGGAGCCGTTCGATGCGACCGTCTACAGCGGTAATACCGCAGAAGAAGTCCAGTCCTTTGCCACTAGCACCAGCGTACAGATCATGGTGATGAGCATTCACGCTCTGCGCGGCGATAAAAATTCGCGAATCATCCACCAGGTCCGTGACAGGCTTAGTGGTCTCCGCCCGATTGACTATCTGAAAGCCACGCGCCCGGTTGTCATCATGGACGAGCCGCAGAACATGGAGTCGCTGCTTAGCCAGTCGGCAGTGATGGAGCTATATCCGCTTTGCACACTGCGCTACTCGGCAACCCATCGCAAGACGAGAAATGTCGTTTTCAGGCTCGACCCGGTCGATGCGCACGACCTGGGCTTGGTCAAACAGATCGTTGTAGCAGAAGCTTTGCAACAAGGTGCCGATGCAACGCCTTACGTAAAGCTCGTGTCGGTGCGGAACGACACGAGCTTCGTCGCTCGGATGGAGCTCGCGGTTCGCAAAAAGTCGGACGGCTCGATTGAACGGAAAACCCTCAGCGTCAAGAACGGGCAAGAGCTCGCCGTTGTCACGCGAAACTCAGCATACGACGGGTGGCGTCTCAATGAGCTCAGCATCGAGCCCGAATCGGTCGAGCTGTTTCCTCACGGTTGGTTACAGGCAGGGGAAGCGATCGGGGGCTCAAACGACTCGGTATACCGAGAAATGATCCGCGAGACAATTCGCGAGCATTTACGCAAGGAAACAATGCTTCGCTCGCACGGCATCAAAGTACTTAGCCTCTTCTTCGTTGATAAGGTTGCCAGTTTCCTCGGTGAGGGCTACGACAACGTCACCGCTAATGGCGATTTCGTGAAGTGGTTTGATGAATTGCTGCGCGAAGAGCGCGCTAAGAGCCCGAAATGGGCAGCGCTGCTCCCCGGTGACCCAGTCAACTACCGGCGCGCCTACTTTTCTATCCTCAAGGGCAGAAAGGGGCAGAAGGACACTTTCAAAGACACTAGCGGGGTTACGGCCGGCGATGACGATGCCTACGAGCTGATCATGCGCAACAAAGCGCAGCTCCTGGACGAGGCTGAACCAGTGCGGTTCGTCTTCAGTCACTCCGCATTGCGTGAAGGCTGGGATAATCCGAACATCTTCCAGATCTGCGCTTTAAGGGAAATGGGCGAATCGGCGGAGCGGCGCCAGACGATCGGTCGTGGACTGCGGTTGCCCGTTAACCAGACAGGTGAACGCGTGGCCGATCGCGGCATAGCCCAGCTTACAGTCGTAGCCAACGAGTCTTATCGTGAATTCGCAGACAGCTTGCAGAAGGAATACCGCGATTCTGGCGTGAGTATCGGGCTCGTTCGGGTTGGTGAATTCGCTAAGATCCCCACTCTCGATGAGGAATTGGGCGAGGAAAGACGCCTCGGCTTCACTGGCTCGAAGCTGATCTGGAACGAGCTTGTCGAGCGCAGCTTCTTGGACAAGGAGGGCAAGGTCACCGCGAATTTCCGTCCGGAGACTCTTGGCTTTGGTCTTGGGCCTGCCCCGGACTTCTTTTGGCCGCAAAACCAAATTATTCAAGTGATGCTAAACTGCCGAATCGAGCGGCTGGTCAAAACACAGCGGAAGCGGGTGGCTCGCAAGCTGAATAAAGAAATTTACTCCTCGCCTTGGTTCGAGGAATTCTGGCGCATTATCTCGCAACGCACCACCTACCGGGTGTCCCTAGACCGCGAGCAGGTCATTGACAATGCGGTCAACAAGATTAAGGCGGAACAGCCCATTCTGCCTCTACGAGTCCAGGTAACCCGGGCCGGGCTCAAGATCGTACGCGGTGGTACGAGGACGGATGAGACTGCCACCCGGTCGGCGAACCTGACAGGTGCTTACCAGCTCCCGGACATCATCAGCGAACTGCAAGGAGCGACGTCTTTGACTCGTACGACGTTGGTCGATGTGCTGATTCGTTCGGGCAAATTGGGAGAGTTTATCGGGAATCCAAACGATTTCATCGCGATGGTTAAGCGCAATCTGTTGAACGTAGTGGCAGCATCGGTCCAAGACGGAATTCAGTACGAAAAGGTCGGCGGCTATGTTTATGAGTTGCGGGAACTGCAGGCCGACGGTGCCGAAGCGCGCGACCTGTTCATCGATCGTGCCTATAAAACGAGTTCGTTCGATGACGGTAAGACCGATTTTGATTACATCCAGATCGACTCCGATGGTGCCGCGGCACCCGAGCGATTGTTCGCCGAAAAGCTCGACTCTCGTGAGGATGTCAAGTTCTTTATGAAGCTGCCGGAGAAGTTCAAGATCGAAACGCCCGTTGGGCCTTACAACCCCGATTGGGCGATCATTAAGCAAGACGCCGACGGCTCCGATCGGATCTACATGATCCGCGAAACGAAAAGCACGCTTGATGACTCGAAACGTCGTCCAACCGAGAACGCCAAGATTAACGCTGCAACCGAGCACTTCAAACAGCTTGGTATTGGCTCCGAGACGATCCCGGCCTTCGCAGTTAGCGTCCCTGGCAACTGGAACTTGTGATGCGCAGAATACGAGGCCATGTAAAGATTGCCCGTTCGACTTCAATTCTCGATTTTGGCGGTCGATCGGGGTAGGGCATGCCCGTTCTGTGAAAGTGAGTTCGTTGGACAGACAGCCAGACAGACGGGCGTGGCAGCCCCCCCCGATATTCGGACCACCGCGTTGTAGCGCCACGGTGTAATGGATGTCAGTCGATCTCGCAGCCCTCGACCGGTTGGCGGTTGTGGGTGCATTGGGCAGCGTACTCGGCCGGCGTGCGGCAGTCCAGGGATGAGTGCCGGTGTCGATGGTTGTGGTTCTCTTTGAAGTCCTCGATCACAACCCTCGCCCTGAGCAGGCTCGTCCAGTGATTGCGGTTCAGGCACTCCTTCCGTAGGTGATTGTGGAAGGACTCGATGTGTCCGTTGTTCCACGGCGTTTCCGGCGGGATGTAGGAGATACCTACACGGCCGCGGCAGAACTGTTGCAGGTTCTCCCTCGACACCGCCGGCGGTGATCAGATCGGCACCCAGAGTCTCACCAGGCCACCGATCCGGCGTCGTCGAAGAATCCGCCTCGCGGTCCATCGTCGGGCAGACTGGCAAGCTGTAGAGCGATGCGCGCACCCTCCTCCGGCGTGCGTGTGGAGGCGAATCCGGTGAAATCCGTTGCCACATAGCCCGGGCAGCATGCATTCACGATCACCGCAGTGTCCGCGAGCTGCCGTGCGTACTGCACGGTCATCGCGTTCACCATGGTCTTGGAAGGAGCATATGCCGCCATGATCGGGCCGGTCTGCAGCGCGAGCGAGCCCATATTGCTCGAGACGTTGACGATGCGTGGCGAAGTAGATCGAAGAAGTGCCGGGAGTAGTGCGTTCGTCACTCTGATGACCCCGAATACGTTGGTATCGAGGGTAGTCCGCAGTACGTCGATATCGAGCGTCGTCGGATTCTGCTGTTCGCCGCCGGAAATGCCTGCATTGTTCACCAGTATGTCGAGGTCATGGATCGAGTCGGCCGCAGCGGCAACGCTGTGATCCGACGTGACATCGAGGGGGACTCCGAACGCGTCGATGCCCGCAGCACGAAGCTTGTCGACCGCGTCCTGTCGTCGTCCATCGTTGCGGGCCCCGACTCCCACTCTGATTCCCTGCAGTCCGAGTCCGTGCGCGATGGCAAAGCCGATCCCTTTGTTGGCGCCGGTGACCAGCGCGGTCTTCGTTGTCATGCAGTCCATGGTCGGCGTCTGGCGCAGGTGCGTCCAATACCGATCGACCAACCAGTGATACTCAACGGGTATCACAACTAGGCTGTCGGCGTGGACGATCTCGAAACGCGCGAACTCCGGTACTTCGTTGCCGTGGCCGAGGAACTGCACTTCGGACGCGCCGCGCAGCGATTGGGGATCGCGCAGCCACCACTCTCGCGGGCAATCAGCAGGATGGAGCGCCGACTCGGCGTCACCCTCCTGGATAGGAATCGTCGCGGAGTCGCTCTCACTGCTGCCGGTGAAGTGCTCCTGAGGGACGCTGTAACGGCGCTCGACGCCGTCGCTGCGGCAGTGCAGCGAGCGCGAAGCGCTGGGAACGTCATCAAATTGGTGACCAAAGCCGGTGCGTCCCATGAGCTTTTACGACGCGTGCTCGACGCGCACCCCACGAAGGTGGACATCGTGTTGTGCGAAGTCGGTGAGCAGGCCGAATATCTCCGCCGCGGTGACGCCGACGTGGCGTTGATGCATCGCCCCGTCGACGACCTCGTCGGGTTCGACTTCGAGGACCTCCTCACCGAGGGGCAGGTCGCGATCGTTCCGCGTGATCACCCCTTGGCCTCCAAAAGTGAAGTGGCCATGGATGATATCCGCGATGTGCCGGACCTACCGATGGCCCGATGGCCGCAGCTCGACGGGACCTATTCGGAGGGGCCCGGGCCTGAGGTGCGCGCTCAATCGCAGATCGCCCAACTGGTCGCGCTGGGTCAGGCGCTGCTGGTGATCCCAGCGTCGAGTCGCGCGTGGCAGTGGCCCGACCACGTGGCCGTTCCTGTGGCCGATGCGCCGATGATTACGACGGTTATCGCGTGGCCGGCCGGAGTCCGGTCGCCGGCGGTATCGGCCTTGGTCACGTCGGCTGTCGGTGCATCTTTCCAATGACGAACTGAACCCGTCGGCGGTGCCGAATCGCCAACCGCCGTCGTACTGAGCGAGGCCTCAGCCGAAGGCAATGCGAAGCCCGACGCTCGCTGTGGCCCCGCCGGCGCTGAGGATGAAGTTGTGCCGTCCTTCGTCGCGGAACACCATCTGCATCGGCAGGAACCAGAATCGGTTCTCGCCGGTGAAGCCGGCACCGGGAATTTGCAGCCCCCGCTGATTCACGATGTGTTCGCCGTTCGCGTCGAGCACTTCGAGAGTCGCGGGAAAGTCCTTACCGATGTCATCGGGTCCCGTCTGCAACAGTGCGACCAGCCGGCATTCGAGCATGCGGGTGTCGCGAGGAACCGTGCAGGTATCCCAGACGCCGCCGAGGATGTCGAGCATGTCGTTGGAGGCTCGCGCGTACTCGGCGAAGAACAATCCGGTGATGATCATCGGTTGAGGTCACCCGTTTCGTAGTATCGAAGTGACTTCATGGCGTCCAGGACGGTCGGGCGCAAGGGTGCCGGCACCTCGTATGTCCCGTCGCAGACCAGCCACCCGTCGGCGATGAATTGGTCCAGTAGGCCGCGGAGCATCAACGCAATGATGTGTTCGTACAGATCTCCGGAGTGGGCCGAACCGACTTCCGGAAGCCGCGTCCGTGGAGTGCTCGTCATCGCGGCGAGAACTATCTGTCCGGCAACGACATCGGGGGCTTGCGACTGGCGGCGCGGGTCCTCGCTGAGGAAGTACCGGCGGATGACGTGCGAGAGAGCCGTCCGGTGGGCGGCCAGCGAGCCGGGAAGTGAGTGGGCGAACTCGTCGGCCCAGGGACCGCGTATCGCCGTGGTGGATGTCAACTCGATCAATCCGGCCGCTGTTGCCGCATCCCACAGCGTCATCAGGTTGCGGATGTCGCGCATGGATCGTGAATTCCGCGCACGCGCGTCCAGATCCACCCCGACGGCCTTCGCCAGCTCGCTGACCGACCCGGGCCGGGGAACACCTGTGCCGGTGATCGGTCGTGACGTACCGAGCCAGTCGAGGAGCGAACGAAGCTGCGCTATCGGCTTCGATGCGGTCAGCGCTGCGAACTCGTCCTCGGCGGTCGGTGGTGTGAGCTCGATATCGTGTGGTGTCGGTCCTTCGACCGGGGACTCGACTGCCGGCTCGATGTCGTCGGCGAATTCGGTGTTGGTGGTACGGGAGCCCCGGCGACCGAACAGTGGAATCACGCGAGCTAGGTTGCTGTCTGTTCGGTCGGAGGGCACGAACACAGCATAGGAAAAATGTGGGCACTGCGACGGAACGAGCCGAACCGCAGGTGGTCTTCCGGACACGTTCATGCTGGCCGCGACGGACGGCAACGATGGATACGACGAGCGTGATACCGGAGCCCTCGACGTCCTCCGGGAGCTCGGCCCGAGGCCTGCACCGGAGCGGTCATGACAATCCAGTGCGCGACCTCGGTGCACGGGGTGCGTGCAGTGGCTGCCGCTTTCGGCCGATGGTGCGTGTCGTACCTCTCGGCTATGGTCGGGAGAGGTTCATGAGTGGCAGTTGTCGGTACCTGGCCGGCTGTCCGGCAACCCCGTCTCCATCGACAGGGTGCCCCAGGGGAAGAACCGGCGCGTCCCGCAATCGCAGGCGCGCAAGCCGATGGAGGGTTGCACCTCCAGGATGAGGTGAACAATGTCCGGTAGTGGTGAACTCGAAGCAGCACAGGCGAAGTGGGAACCCATTCCGCCCGAACGCCGTCGTACCTGGTGCCAGACGCTCCTGAGTTTCCCGCCGATCTGGTACGGCGTGTTTCCGATGCTCGAGACTCGGAGGTTGGTACTCCAAGGCGGGTACGCGAACGCAGAAGCCTGGATCGACCTCGCGAAACGTGCTGAAGCAGTGGGATTCACGCCTCGGACGTGGCTGATCTTTCGGCAGAGTCTCGAACCCGCGTACCTGAAGGATCGGTTCCCGTCCCATCCCGAGAACATGCCCAAGCGGCGTGGAAACGGCGGTGTCGAGACGGTGGTGGTCGATCCCGAGGACTTCTCTGAATGGCCATGGCTGTTCGAGGCGGGGTATCGCGCGGGAGAGGCGACCTTGCAGGCGCTCTCTCGCTGAAGCCATCCACCAGGCCCTCGACGGGGTCGGCTTGTCGATGGAACCGCGGAGATCGCTGTTGCGTCTGACAGTCAGGAGCGGCAATGACTGTCGACCGATTCCGGAAGGGTGGACACGCGTGGAGCTTCCTCTCGTACGGCACACGATTGTGTCTTTGGAGTTCGGGTTCTCCCTCGCGTTGCACACAGATCGTGATTGCGAAATTCGCATCGAGTCGAATTTTCGAGTCGCTGAGCCCGCGGTTAGGGGGTTTCGCGGTGTGCCGCACACGCTGCTACCCGAAGACAGTACTGTCCAGCGTCTTATCGGCAGACTGGTCGTGTACGCGTATGCATCCGATGATGGCGGCTTGCTGATGGAGTTCGCCGACCGTGCAAGCTTGGTAGTTCCCTTCGACCCTGATTTCGAAGCGTGGACAGTTGCAGCGCCCGAGGGCTTCAAGGCAGTCAGTGTGGCGGGCGGCGGGCTTACGGTGTGGGACTGAAAAAACAATCTGGCGAGTGCTACTGGACCTGACAGCAGCCCAAGACCATGGAACCGGCGCGATCCCTGCTGCGTCTGATGCTGTGGGGCAGCGTCGGCAACGCCATCGGTGATGGTGATGCTGCAGTGCCGGCAAGGGGTTGACAATCGGTGAACTGGCGACAGGGGCGCGGGATGCGATTTTTTGACGTGCAGCCCAGTGAAGTGCGGCGCTGGGTGGCATCGCCGGGGTCGATGATCGCTCGAAGCGCGATCTTCGGGGTTGCGGCGCTGATTGCTCTGTACTTGTGAGTGGTGAGTGTCGTGGAGGGAATGATCGCCTCTGCGCTGTCGACACTTGGATTTTCTGTGTTCTGCATCGGCACAATGGCTTTCGCGTGGACCAACGTCCCGTCGATCACGACAGGCTCTGACGTCCGCCGTTGGGTGCAGGGCTCGACTGTGCGCTACAACCCGCTGGGCTTGAGTTTGCTCGCCGTTATAGTCAGCTCTCTGTCGATCTGCGTGATCGCGATGGACTTCACCTCGGGTGGGGTGGGATGGGTTCTTGCGGCAATGGGATTGTCCATGGCCTCATTTCTGATTCCAATCCTGTTGCGCAGCATTCGCAACGGCTACCTCGAGCTTTCGGACGACGGGATTCGCCACCGCGGCTGGGCATTCGACATCCAGGTACCGTGGGTGGATATCCGAGACACCGCTGTGGTTGTGGAGTCGTACCCGTTGGTTCTGGTTAGGGTCGACGAAATGGCGAAGATGAACCGGCGCTTCACAACCTTGCTCTGGAGAATCGAAATTATGCCGAAAGGTAAGTACATCGAACTCGACTGCAGACGCTTCGATGTCCACCCGGTGGCGCTGGAACAGTGGATTCGGTTCTATATCGACAACCCAGACGCCCGAGTCGAACTCGGAACCGATGCAGCAGCAGAGAGACTGACGGGCGTGGGTGTGCAGCGCGCCTGACCAGACTGTGCGACGTCATCAACGAGTTCCGGTACGCAAGACCCTGAAATCGTTGCGTACGAGACGATCGGAACCCTTTACCGAGAACCGATTTGGGTTCCATTGCTGAGCTCTACGGCCACGCGGGGTTGCAGTCCGCCTGGCCGGTCGGGCATTGAGGCTTGGTCAACGCGAATCCAGAGGTGGCACAGGCGTTCCGGATCGAGTCCGCAAAGTAAGGTCACAGCCCAGCGCATTCGCGATGGCGATCGCACCATCGAGTTGGATCGAGTCTTTGCCGCCTTCGAGAGCTTGGATCGTCGACCGACCCACGTCGGCGAGCAATGCCAACTCTGCTTGAGTGAGGCGTAACTGAAGCCGACGTGCGACGAAGGCGGCCGCCACCTCACTCGGATATCTCCGACTTCGTCGTCGCGGATGGGCCATATTCGCTCCTTATGCTTGCGACTACATGCATAGGCGACAATACGCTCCTCTTTTATAGGACTGAGCCCTGTTATGCCTGTGAACGAAGGCATAACGGCCTTTCCGAATGTCGAATCGCCCGTGTCGGTGGTCAGTTCATTGCGATACTGAATCGACATTGCCTGTACCGGGGACGGGTCCATGCAGTCTCGACCAGCTCGGGGTTGGCATGTCCAGCGCAGTACGTCGAAGCAGCAGGGTGCACGCCGATTCTGTGTTGATGCGTTCCCGCCTGATTCAACTCGGTGCGACACCGGCTGTGAATCTCAGCGCTGGCGTGACCGACATCCTGATTCTGGACGGCGGCGATGGAGATCCCCGGATGCCGAAAGTGAAAGAACGGGATCTCACGTTGCTGACACCGGCGGCGATATACCGTGAGCTCAAAATCGAGGTGCCTGCTCCGCTTCCGGCGCGGCGGTCCCGAATCGCCCCGCTGGTGCCACGTGGTGGTGTCGTCGATCTGGATCCAAGCCTCACCATGCTGACTTTGAACAGTTCGTGGCGGGCCGACGAGTCCGAGCAGGTAGGCGTCGACGTCGTCGCATTCCTGGTCAGCGACGACGAGTTGGTCTCCAGTGACGAGGATTTCGTGTTCTACAACGCTCCGGCCACCTCGGACGGTGCCGTCTCGATGTCGATCGACGGTGACAGTGAGCAGGGTGTCCGGATCGACCTGACGCTCGTTCCCGAGGAATGCGCGCGCATCGTCATCGCCGCAGCCATAGACGGCGACAAGACGTTTGGCGACGTCGGTGCA
>NZ_LVCU01000076.1:0-2929 GCF_001647185.1 Rhodococcus sp. EPR-147 | reverse complement strand
ATCTACCGTCGAGGGAGTGGATGGCGCTTTCGACCCATCGGCCAAGGTTATGACGACGGATTGGCTGAACTGGCCGTCAGATATGGCGTGGAAGTCGACGAGTAGCCAAGAACAGGATCCTGTCAGGCATGTCCCATGCGTGCCCGGGACGGGGCAACGCGGCGTCAGCTCGAACGCGTTGCCGAAAGAACACTGACTTCGTTGGGTCCGGTGCAGTCGATTGCAGGCTGATATGCCAACCGTCTCTCGATCGCTCCTATTCAGGCGAGATGTGCAGAATGCGATCAGCGGGACAGGGAGGTTACGAACGCAGGGCCGGTGGCATCCAGCTGGGCCATTCGGCCTGTCCTACGAGGTGACCGCGATCGAACCGCGCAATCGTGCGGAATGGGCGTCGCGCTGATGAATTGTCATACACCTGAGCGCGATCCACCATCTCGACCGCAGAGCGAAGGAGAGGCCACAACCGGTCGTAACGTTCGCGAATTTTCGCCTCCGGGACCGAATGACCGCCTTGATCGACGCGGTTTTGCACTCGGGCCACAGCCGTTTCGACGGGAATTGCGATGACGTGCAGCGTCACCAAATAGCCTGCGCTGACGGCAGACTGGATCAGTTCGACCTTGGACTCGTGCGAGAAGACGGTCTCGGTGACGAACGACGATCGTGCCGAAAGGAATTCCGCACGCAGCTCGGCAGCAACTTTCGACGCATCGTAGGCGTGCGCAGACTCGTCGCCGGGCCATCGATCGTGCGCGATCTCGTCGGCATTGACAAACGGAAGATGCGTGACGGGTGACAGTACGCGCGCGTTGAAGGTGCTCTTGCCGGCACCATTGGGCCCAGCGAGTAGATGAAGTACCGGGTCCGAGATCGGTGTTGTCACGATGGGCTGTCTCGGGAGCGCGCTCTATCGATGGTTGCTCCACTCGACGTTGCCGTGCTCGTCGGACTCGACGTACGAGCGACCTTCTGCAGTGAATTCACTCTCGAAGTCGAGCGACTCCGTCACGGATTCGATCTGTTCTGTCCACTCCGCGCGAACGACGGCCTGCCTGTGCGGCGTCAGGTCGTCATAGCGCGCCTTACCTGCGAGCACATCGGCAATATCGCGTGCCGAGACTCGATGGGAAAGCTCCATCTCACGGCCGATCAATGCCCAGTGGGCAATCTGTTGGGCGGCACTTCGGCTTGCAGCAGATCCGGCCACTTTTGCCGCATCGTAGAGTTCGTCGTCGATACGTAGAGACGAGGTGGTGCCCATGTGATGTCCTATCGCCGCAGCAGTACCGCCAGTGTAGCAATCTGCCACAACGCTCTGCTGGGTCTCGCGAGCAACGAGGACCGGCGCAAAGGTATTGGTCATCGTGGCTCCTGCAATGGGTAGTGGAGAAGTTCCGGCGGAATGCGGCGCGTGCGAAGGAAAACGACGACGGCGGCGAGCGCAAGTTCGGTCGTAGCAAGAATCGAGGCCGCCGAGACGTCGCTGACGCTGTCGGTGACGAGGGCCTGATGATGACCCGCCGGACCGGAGGCATGAGCAAGCAGCATCACGGCGCTCGACGTCGCCATGATCACCCATGGACGATTGCTCGTCGACCGCCACAGATCGGCAGCACACAGCAGGCACACCACGGCCATGGCGGCGACCCCAACACCGATCGCGCTGCCGATCCCCATCCTCAGATGGAGAACGGCCGAGGTCACCGCCAGTGCCGCTGCACAACGGTTGATCAACACTGTCCGGGACTCCCTGTCGTCGCTGTCGGTTACGACGTTAGGGGTAGACCATTACTGGTATTCGTGAATCGTGTGAGACCCGTGTAACCCGGTGGGCGCGAGATCACCCCACCCGGCCGCGCGAGACCTTGAGCGTCAGGGGCACGAAGATCGTCAGCAACACGATCGAGGCGATGAAGGAGTAGAGCATCGGGTTCGAGGACGCCCAGGTCACCGGTTCGTTGATCAACGTCGACGGTGCGATGGGATTGCCGAACGCCTCGCGGGTGGCGCGGGCCACCGAGGTCACCGGGTTCCATTGAGCGAATATTCGCAGTGGCCCGGGCAGCGTCGCCGACGGGATGAAGGCCGACGAGATGAAGGTCAGCGGAAACACGATGATCATCAGAACGCTCTGGGCGCTTTCGGCTGTGGCCGAGATCAATCCGACGACGGCACCCATCCACGACATCGCGAAACCGAAGAACACCAGCAGGGCAATCGCTCCCAGAGCGGAACTCAGTGATCCGTTGATGCGCCATCCGACGACGAATCCCGCACCGATCATCACGGCGATACTCACCACCGATACCAGCGCGTCGGTGAGAGTGCGCCCCAGCACGATCGCCAACCTCGACATCGGCAGCGAGTGGAATCGTTCGACAATTCCCTCACGACTGTCGGTGGCCAGCCCGATGGCGGTGAACCCAGCGCTGAACACCACGGTTTGCGTGAAGATTCCGCCCATCAGGAACTGTCGATAGTCGCTTCCACCGAGCGCGCCGCCGAGGACGTAGGAGAACAGCAGCACGAACATCAACGGCTGCACCGTCGCACCGAGCAGCAACTGCGGAACGCGCAGGATCACCAACAGATTGCGCTGTGTCATCGTCGCGCAATCGACGAGGAAGCTGCCGATTCCCTCGCGGCGAACGGGTCGCGCGGCCATCGTGGTCATCGAACGATCCTCTCGGCATTCGGGGCACCCGTGTGATGACGACCGGCATCCTCGTCACCGGTCAGGTCGAAGAACACATCGTCGAGATTCGGTGCGCTGACGTACGCATCGTGGACGTCGATGCCCGTCCCGTACAGACGGGACAGGATCAGCATCAGCGACCGCGACCCGTACGGGGCGTCCGCAGCGAACCAGCCCTCGCGGACGGTGGCGGGGTCGGTGCGAACGTTCATGCGGGACAACAACTCTGTC